>NZ_JAGQBS010000005.1:0-192445 GCF_024345755.1 Cyanobium sp. L1E-Cus
GAATAGGCTCAAAGCTACTCTCAAAGAGTAAGAAGAAGGTAAATTAGAGCTGGATCACCCAGAAATCCACCTATCTGCAAAATTGCTCTGTGCTGCCAGCGTGAAACCCTCGTTGACCAGAGCTTCCTTAGAAAGACGGCCTCGGCGGCAACCGGTCGTCATGGCTTGGTCCAGAGGCAGCGGCCCATCCGCTGCACATGCTCTTCCAACTCGGCGGGCAGCACATGACGCAGCACCAGATCCACCTGCCAGGGCAGGCAGAGATCATCCACGGCGTTCATCAGCCGCAGACGATCGCTGTGGTTCAGCTGCGGGGCCTCTAGGCAGAGATCAAGATCAGACCCTGGCTGCTCACGCCCCATCGCCCGCGAACCAAACAGCCAGATGCACTGCACCTGCGGCTGTGCTGGGATGTTCATGGTGCTTCCTCCTCAACCCGTTGCTCCAGCCTGCTGCGCAGCTGCTGAAAACAGGGCAATAGGTGTATTCAAAGGCCTTGATCAGACCCAGCTGCTCGCGTTCATTCAACGCCGGAGGCTCCAGGAAATCCTCCAGGAGCTCCAGGGCTTTGCGGTAGTTGCTGAAGCGCTGTTGCCAGCGGATGTCTTCTGCCATTAGCTCACAACCAAGTGGTTGCAGGTCATCGGCTGGGGGAACGCGCTTGACCTGGAAACGGTGGTGGCGTTGGCCATGCTATTTCGCTCTAAAACACCCTTAGAGGTTCTGTATAGAGCGTACGGAAGCCTTAACTGTGCTTGGGGGCTCGTGCTCATCGCAGCGCCAACCTCATCAAGCGCCAGCCATAGATATACCTATGGCGTATGAACGCAGAAGGGAAGGGAGCAGAACTCAACCTTCTCGCCTCGGCTAGCCAAAGATCGCACAGCAACAGAGCCCGATCTCGTCTTGTGAGTATGTGTCTAATTCACAGGTTAAGACCTGTTCTCACCTCCCACCCGTCCCAGTCATCACAGCGGCACTGCTGCAGCAAATCTGCCCGCTCCGTTAGATAAGGTCGGAGTTACGAGTGATGTTCCATTCCGGTGCAAGCGTTGCAACGACGAGTTTGGTGGGTGGGAACAGCCGTGGCAGTGGCTGTTCTGGGCCTGCAACCCTGCCTGGCCAACACCCCAACCCCGGCGGCCGCCAGCCGCAGCCGCGTCGTATACGACAGCTACATCCTTGGCCCGGGCGACACCCTGCAGATCGAGCTGCTCGACATCCCCGAGCTCAGCGGCACCGTGTCGATAGGCCCAGATGGCACTCTCTACCTTCCCCGCCTGCGCGCCCTCTATGTAGAAGGGCTCACGGTGGAGGAGCTGCGCTACTTCCTCACCGAGCAGTTCAAGCGCTACGTGCGCCAGCCCGAGATCTACATCCGCCCGGTGGGCTTCCGCCCGATCCGCATCTACGTGGGCGGCGAGGTGAAGCGGCCGGGGTACTACACCCTCAGTGGCGCCCAGGAGCTGGGAAGTGTGTCCAGCGAAGCTGATGCGGCGATCCGTGCCAGCGGCGGCGATCAGCTCAACAGCAGGCCCGACAGCACTTCCTCGCCAGGTTCGGGCACCAGTAGCTCTGGCGCCGGCGGGATCACTACCTTCGGGGCCCTGTTCCCCACCGTGTTCGACGCGATCCGCACCGCCCAGGGGATCACCCCCTACTCCAACCTGGCAGAGGTGCAGGTGACCCGCCGCCAGCCCGTGAGTGCCGGCGGCGGCAAGATCCGCACCCAGCTCAATTTCCTCAGCCTGATCACCGAGGGTGATGAATCCCAGAACATCCGCCTCTTCGACGGCGACGTGGTGAGCGTGGCCAAAAGCCCTGTGGTGCTGCGCGAGCAGCTGCTCAAGGCAGGGCAAACCAACCTCAGCCCCCAGTTCATCCAGGTGTACGTGAGCGGCCGGGTCAAGACCCCCGGTGGCATCACCCTGCCCCAGGCTTCAGCCCTCAACCAGGCCCTAAACCTTGCTGGCGGCCCCTCCCTGCTGCGCGGCAAGGTGGAATTCATCCGCTTCACCCGAGAAGGTGAACTGGATCGTCGCCTGTTCACCTACAACCCCAACGCCGCCAGCGACTCGGCGGCCAATCCGATCCTGATGGCTGGCGACATCATTCGAGTTCAGGATTCAGCCCTGTCAGCCAGTATTGGGGTTATGAACGAGCTCACAGGCCCCTTCGTGGGGGTGTACTCGGTGTACAGCCTGTTCCGCTGATGAGCCCTTCCCTGCCCCAGCCGGCTCCAGCCGACGACGTGATCGACCTCGGCCAGATCGCCGCCTCCCTGCGGCGCCGCTGGCGCCTGATCGCCCAGGTGGCCGGCGGCACCCTGCTGCTCTCCGCTGTGATCACCCTGCTGCAGAAGCCGGTGTGGGAAGGGGAATTCCAGATCGTGCTGGCCGATCCCGAGAAGAAACAGGGCGGAGGGGCATCCCAACTGCTGGCCCAGAATCCGGCCCTGGCTTCCCTGATCGGCACCGGAGGTGGCGGCAAGGACAGCCTCGAAACCGAGGTGAAGATCCTCGAGAGTCCCTCGGTGCTCAAGCCGGTGTTCGACTTCGTCAAAACCAGCAAGCAGCGGGCCGGTGAAAACGTTGACCGGCTGCGCTACGCCGACTGGCTCAAGGACGACCTCGAGATCAAGCTCGAGAAGGGCACCTCCGTGCTCAACCTCGCCTACCGCGACACCAACAAGCCCCTGGTGCTGCCGGTGATCGATCGCATCTCCAAGGCCTACCAGGATTACTCCGGGCGCGACCGCGAGCGCGGTCTGGTGCGCGGCGTGGCCTACCTCGACCAGCAGATCGAGGTGTACCGACTCCGGGCCGTGGCCTCCCTGCGCGCTGCCCAGCGGTACGCCATCGAACAAGACCTCACCGCCCTCAAGGGTGGAGGCAAAGGGGACGAAGAGGTGGTTAATTCCCTCAACATCGAAGCCATTCGGGTGCAGGCCGCCAATGAGATCCGCAATATCAATGAACAACTCAAACAACTGAGATCCCTTGGCAGCGACCCAAACACCGTCATGTTCCAGGGCCTGCTGATTCCCGAGCTCGCCGCCCAAGGGCTTCCCCAGCGCCTCAACGCGATCGATAACCAGCTGGCTTTCCTGCGCTCAAAGTTCACTGAAAGAGAGGATTCGATCAGGACACTCAAACAGGAGCGGAGCCTGCTGATCGGCCTGCTGAAAACCAAAGCATTTGGCTTCCTAGACGCCAAGCGCAGTGCCGCCCAGGCCCGCCTCGCCGCCGCCGATCGCCCCAAGGGAGTGCTGATTCGCTACCGCGAACTGCTGCGGGTGGCCGCCCGCGATGAGGCCACCCTCAACAAGCTGGAAGACGAGCGCCGGGTGCTGGCCCTCGAGCAGGCCCGCAAACCCGACCCCTGGCAGCTGATCTCCACCCCCACCCTGCTCGACAAGCCCGTCTCCCCCAGCAAGGGCCGCAACCTGGCCCTAGGGCTCCTGGCCGGCCTAGTGCTCGGCTCCGGCGCCGCCCTGGTGGCCGAGCGCCGCAGCGGCCGGGTGTTCGCCAGCGACGAGCTGCAGGCCGCCCTGCCGGGTCCCCTGCTGGCCCGCCTCGATCCCGCCGCGCCTGAAAGTTGGGCCGCCACCCTGGCCCTGCTGGCTTCAGGCCCCCTGGCCGGGTCGTCCACCGTTGCCATGATCCCGGTGAACGGCCAAGGCGAACCTGAGCTGGCTGAGGCGTTGCAGCAGGTGCTCCAGCAGGCCACCCCCGGCGCCCAGGTGCTCTGCACCAGTGATCTGGTGGCCGCCGGCACCTGCCAGGCCCAGCTGCTGGTGGCCCGGCCTGGCGCCATCACCCGCCCCCAGCTCGACGCCCTAGGCCAGCAGCTCCAACTCCAAGGCCGGCCCTCCCTGGGCTGGCTGCTGCTCCAGAGCACTGATGCCTAGGCCTCTGGCCAAGCTGCTGCCCGTCGCCGCGGCCCTGCTCAGCCTGAGCTCCAGCAGCTTGGGGGAGCCCAGCTGGGCCCAGCCCCAGTGGCAGCCCCTGGCACCCGCCCCCGGCAGCGACGCCGCCAGCCCCCAGGGCTGGAACCCCGTGCCACCGACTACCGATCCTGGCCTGCCCGGTGCCAGCTGGCAGCCGTTGCCCCCCGGCGATCCCGGCAGCAGCACACAGCCCCAATGGGCTCCTGTGCCTGAAGGTGATCCCTCCCTGGCGCCGCCACCCGAGGCCAGCACCTCAGCCAGTGCCCCAGCTAGCGCCGCGGAAGCCGAGGCCGTGTTCGCCGGCCTGCTGCCCAACCGGGCCGACTACCTGCCCATGCTGCGCCTGGGCCCCCTGCCCACCGCCTGGTTCCTGGATGAAAGCCTGGCCCAGCTCAGCTTCCAGCAGGTGAGCCCCGGCGATGGTGGTGCCGCAGGCGGCAGCGGCAACCAGAACTACGGCTTCCGCGCCGATGTGGGCCTCTCCAGAGCGCTGCTGCTGTCGCTCACCTACACCTACGCCGACGACCCCCTCTACGCCGCCATCCCCAGCCGGCCCAGCCAGCCAGCCAACTACTGGAATGCCGCCGGCGCCAGCCTGCGCGGCCGCCTCGCCGGGGGCCCCAACTGGCAGCTCGCCGCCGAAGGAGCCCTAGAACTCTTCACCGTGGGCAGCGGCTGCGGCGGCACCGTGAGCTGCGATGGGCCCGGCACCCCGAACATCTTCAACGACTCCGGCCAGCTGGTGTTCACCCGCAACTGGGTGGGGGCCCTCTCCCTGCCCCTCACCTGGCAGGCCAGCCGCCAGCTGCAGCTCTCGCTGGTGCCGGCGGTGAGCTTCCTGCCCGACTCCCAGGGCTCCGGCCAGGGCGGTGCCGGGGAGTTTTACGGCACCACCATCAGCCTGGGCCTCGGCGCCAGCTACCGCCTCGGCAACCAGGTGCAGCTGTTCGCCTCGGGGCTGCTGCCCTTCGGGCCCGGCACCAATGCCTTTGACGGCGATCTGGTGTACTCCCGCGTGCCGATCCTCACCGCCGGCGCCAACATTGCGGTGAACCCCCGCATCGGCCTAGAAGCCAGCATCACCAACGGCTTTGGCCTCAGCCCGGCCACCGCCATCCTGGCCCTGCCCAGCGCGCCCACCGAGCCCATGCTCAATGGGCGCTTCACCTGGAATCCCGGCGCCATGGATTCCCCCAGCCCCCGCTATACCCGCCGCCAGGCCTCCCTGGCCCTCGGCGGCCTCAGCGTCAACACCGCCCTCACACCTGCCGATGGCACCACCCAGCTGTGGTTGAACGGCGACAGCCGCGGCAACCTCTTCGGCGGCGCCGGCTACTCAGTGTCCAACGACTTCCAGTTCCAGATCGCCGGCGGCCTGTTCAACGGCATCGAGCCACGCAACAGCTACGTGAACACCTTTGCCGGAAACGGTGGCCTCAACCTGCGCTTCGGCGGCAAGGCCATGGTGTTTCGGCCCAGCAAGAAGCTGCCCCTCTGGGCCGCCGGCCGCATCTCCGTTGGCCGCAACGAAGACGAGAGCAGCAAGCAGGGCTACCTCTTCTTTGAAACCATGAACACCTGGGAGGCCTCCCCAACGCTGGCCTTCCACCTCAACCCCAAGCTCGCCCTGAACGGCGACGGCACCAGTTGGGGCGTGGGCCTGGCCGCCAACCTGCAGCTGGGTCGCCGCTTTCAACTAATCCCAGAAATCAACCTTGTAGCAACCGATCTCGGCGGCGACAACGGCTCCAACGGCAGCCTGGCGCTGCGCTGGCTGGCCTCGGCATCCACCACCCTCGACGTCTACGTTTCCAATGCCGCCGGCCTCTACGACCTCGGCCAGCTGCTCGGCAACGACCAGGTGCGCGTGGGAGCCCGCCTGGCCTTCAGCTTCTAGCTCTCAAGCGCACCCGAATGCCGTTGCGGGAGCGCAGGGTGAGCCGCGCCACCAGCTCCGGCTCGTGCTCAGGATCGGGCAGCACCTCAAAGCGGCGCACCAGCTCGGCCAGCACCAGCAGGGCTTCCTGCTGGGCAAAAGCCGCTCCCGGGCACTTGCGCGGCCCCAGGCCGTAGGGCAAAAAGGCATCGCGGGCCCAGCGCCGATCGTCTGCATTGGCATCACTCAGGAAGCGCTCAGGCCTAAAGGCGTTGGGCTCGCTCCAGTGCTGCTCGTGGCGCTGGATTACCCAGGGGGAGATCGTCACCAAGGCCCGCATCGGGCAGCGGCTGCCCGCCAGCTCGGTGTTGGCCTGAGACTCGCGGCTGAAAAAACTTAGCGGTGGGTATAAACGCAGGGTTTCATTAAAAATTGCGGCCCCGTAGGAGAGCTGGCGCAGATCCTCAAAGCCCAACGGTCGATCCGGCGCGCCGGCCCGGGAGCCCAACACCTCCAGCACCTCAGCGCGCAGGCGCTGCTGCACCTCGGGGAAACAGCCCAGCAGATACACCGCCATGCCCAGGGCACTGGCGGAGGTTTCGTGGCCCGCCAAAAACAGAACACACACCTGATCGAGCAACTGCTCGCGGCTGAAGCAGGCACCAGTTTCCGGATCGCGGGCTTCGATCAGAGCAGCCAGCAGGTCGCCAGGAGTGTGGGCAGCGGGGGCGTTCAAGCGGGCATCGATCGCAGCGGCAAGCCAGGCGCGGATCGGGGCGGCATCCCTGGCTAGGTAGCCCTGCAGGCGCCGGCGCGGCAACCGCAGCAAGCGCAGCATCAGCGCCCGACCAGCGCGCTTCTGGTAGCGAGTGAAGGCCGCAAAAATCGCCTCAGCCTCCGCCCCTTCCAGCGACCGAGACAAAATTGTCCGCACGATCACATCGGCTGTCACCAGGGTCATCTCGGCATCGGCATCCACCGAGCGGCCAGCCACCAGATCACCAGCCACCTGGGCCTCCAGCCGCGCCAAACTTGCCTGACAAGCTGCTGCCATCTGAGGCATGACCCGCTGCAGCTGGGCCATTTGGAAGGCCTGGTCCAGGAGCCGGCGCTGCTGGGCCCACTCCTCGCCGTTCACCGCAAAGATTCCCCGACCGATCAGGGGCTCCAGGATCCAGAGCATGTAGGGATGCTTGGGGAAAGCCTCCACCTCGCTCACCATCACCTGGCGCACTGCCGCCGGCTCGTTCACCAGCAACAGGTTCAGGCCCATGAATCGCAACGCCCCCACCGGAATGCGGAAGTCCCATTCATTGAGCAGGCCAAACCAGGAATAAAGGCCCCGGCGGATGCGCCGCAGAAAATTCGGCGTGTAGGGCTCTGGCGGCGGATAGACGGGCTCTTGGGTCATGGCGCCAGCAGCTGCTCG
This sequence comes from Cyanobium sp. L1E-Cus, assembly GCF_024345755.1. Lineage (NCBI taxonomy): Bacteria > Bacillati > Cyanobacteriota > Cyanophyceae > Synechococcales > Prochlorococcaceae > Cyanobium > Cyanobium sp. L1E-Cus. The sequence goes on from NZ_JAGQBS010000005.1 coordinate 7,255, forward strand.
ATCAGATCAAAGCCACCGCTGCGCCCTGGCTCCGCGGTGCGCAGGTACTCAAAGTGCAAATCAAATTGGTGGCTGAGCAGATCAACCAGTCTGCTGAGGCCCTGGCGCTGGGCCAGGGGGATTAGCCGCAGCTCCGGGTAGGCCTCGGGGCCCTGGCGGGCCACGCCGCAGCTGAGGTAAGGGTCAACCGCCGCGAAGCAGAGGTAGTCGTCGCGGGAGGTGATATCAAGCCAAGGCAGCCGCGGTTCCTCTGCTATCAGAGCCAGATCGTCATGAAAGGCGCGGGCCTTGCCATGCACAGCCAGGTTGGCCAGGTTCTGGCCCAGGCTGAGCAACTGCAACCGCCCGGCCAGCTGCCGGTCCACACCCTGGCGGCGCAGTTCTGCAGCCAGCATCGCCATCACGAAGGAGCCGCTGCTGTGGCCTACCAACAGCACCTCAGCAGCAGGATCACTGGCCTCCAGCTCGCCGATTCGCTGAGCCAGCTCCGCCACCCGGCGCCGCAGATCGCCGTCACGCGCCTGACCCAGCCGGTGGGTGAAGCGAATTGAGCGAAACAACCACACCACGCCGAGGTGGTTGGCCAAGCGCCAGGCCAGCACGCAGCCGGAAAGCACGACAACCAGCTGCAGGAGCAACAGCAAGCTGGCTGGCAGCAGCTGCAAATAGCTCAATATTCCCAAAAAACTGCAGGCAATAAGCAGTACCAGCAGCGTTGTGCCCACGTAGAGGACTGGATAGAGGCCACACAAGGCCACCTGCTCCGACAAGCGGCGCATCTTTAAATATCCACCAGCAAAGACGTACCAGCTATAGATGCTGATGCCATCGCGCAAAAGCACCAGTGGATTCTTGGGCCAATGGGCCCGGGCGATGTCGTCCCAGTGCAGGAAACAGAAATCCAGCCGTAAGGCCAAATCTTCCTGCACCTGCCAACTGCTGATCAGGTGGTCCTGCTTTTGGCCACGACGGTGGCTTGTCTTCAAGCAACGGCCGCTCCAATGCTTGAGCTGACGCACCTGCTCGCCAAACATGCGGTAGTAAAAACTGGCCCCGCGGGGATCGAAGCCACTTAAAAAGTAGACGCGCCGACGGGGGCCATCCTGGTCAAGAATGTCGGAACCGCTCCTAATGCCGTGCTCGCAACTTTTCTGCCGCAACGACTCTGTCTCCCGTTCGCACTGGCATTAGTAGCATCTCAGCAGGCAATGCCGATACTTGCCTCACCCGCTGCTCGAGTCAACCTGAAGGGAAGCCAGGGAAATTACACCGCATCCGTCATGGTGCCGGTGTCAGCCCAGCAAGCCTGGAGCGTGCTCTCCAACTACGAATCCATGCCAGGGCTGATGCCCGACATCCAGCAGACCAAGGTACTGAGCCGCTCGGGACGCCATATTGAACTCTCGCAAACTTACAAAGCCCCATACACCTTTGGGCTGAGCATTAAGGCAAACCTCCAGGTGCAAGAGACTCCTCCCACCAAGATGAGTTACTCCCTGATCCGCGGCGACCGCATCAAGCAATTAAGCGGTAACTGGACGATTACCCCGGTCAAAGGCGGCGTGCTGCTGAAGCACCAGCTGCAGGTGGTGCCCCAAATTCCCGGCTTCCTGCTGGGCACCTACTACGAACTCACCGAAACCAACCTGCGCCAATCGATGCAAATCCTGGCCAAGGCGATGATTAATAGCGTCAACCGCGCACCCTCCTAACCCCGCGCCCCAGCACCTCGTAGTGCACTCCGCGCCACTCCACCCTCCTAGCCAGGGAGGCCCGCAGGGTGGCCAGGCCATATACCCACTGGGCCAGGGGCAGCCAGCGCAACAACTGCCAGGCGTGGGCGAGATCTTGCCGGGGAAGCTCTCTCCCTAGAGGGCGCAGCGACCGGCAGGCCACCGACTCGATCAACAGCAGCAGGGCAACACAGCCCAGCTCGTAGGCCAGCAGGGCAGCCAACAATCCGGCTGCCGCAGACCAGAGACCCAAACAAAGAGCCACCAGCAGCGCCGCCAGCACAGCTAGCAGCAGCAGCCAGCTACCCAAGCCATGCAGTGCCACTAGGGGCCAGGCGGGGTGGTGCAGCCGCGCCGTTAATAGCTGGCGGCTGATCCAGCGCCGCAGCGGCCGCAGGCCAATGCTGTCGTCGCGGTCGAGGGCGATCAACTCCGGCCGGAATTCGTAGCGCCAGCCGCAGCGGGCCAGCGGGGCGGGCAAGGCCGTGTCCTCACAGAGGCTGGTGGCAAGCGCCGCTCGCCAACCACTGGGCTCGATTAATTCGCGTCGCACCGCCAGCGATCCCCCCCAGGGGATGCCCAGCAGGGTCATCAGCACCAGGGCGCCGCCGTTCCAGATCGCCCGCACCAGCCCGGGGCCACTGCCCTGCTCCGGGGCATACCAGCGGTTGCCCGACACCGCCCCGACGCCATCCTGGCCGCAGCCCGCCGCCAGGGCCGCCAGCCAACCGGGCGCCACCACCGCATCGGCATCCACCAGGGCCACGAGCTCGGTGGCTGCGTCTAGCTCGCCGAAGGCCTGGCGCAGCGAGGCGCTTTTGAGCGAGCCCTGGGCCGGCCGGGCCGCCAGGGGGGTGAGCCGGGCCGCCTGCCAGCCAGCCTGGCCCGCCGCCTCCAGCCGGGCGATCGTTTGCTGGGCTAGGGGCCAGGCCGGATCCTGGCGGGAATCGACCACCACCAACAGTCGCCAGGGGCCCGGGTAGGTCTGGCCCGCCAGAGCCATGAGGGCAGCAGCCAGGCTGGGGTCGGCTCCCCGCAGGCACAACACCACTTCGGCCGCCGGCGCTGGCTGGGCCAGGCCGGGGAGCCGCCGCAGCCGCCGCCGCACCACCACCGCGAAGGCGAGCGTGAGCAGCAGCTGCAAGCCGAGGGTGGCCAGCAGGGCGCCGGCTAGAAGCGCTGCGATCACAGACAATTGATCACAGCGAGGCCATGCCGGTGATCAGGCTGCGGGCATAGGGGCCGATCAGTTCCTCGAAGCCCGGGCAGCGCACGCCATGGGCCGCCAGAGACGCCACGGTGGCCAGGCAGCTGGGCCGGGCCCGCACCCCGGCCTGATTGAGCTCGGGGTAGGTGAGCTGCTCGTCGCCCCAGCGCCGCACGAAGAAGGCGCGAATGCCGTGCAGGGGGTTGGCCGGATCAGCATCGATCGCCTCCAGCCAGCGCTCCATCGACACCAGCTCCAGCGGTGCCCCCCGCTCGATCAGTTTGCCAAGCAGATCGGCCAGCAGCATCGGCTGGGGGTGTTGCAAGTGCACGTTGCGGCCCACCGCTTCCGTCGTCCAGGCCAGAGCCGTAACCGCATCGGCCACGTAGTCCACCGGCACCAGATCCAGCTCCCAGGGCAGATCGGGCGCCATACCCAGAGCTAGGCAACCCCGCAGCAGCCGGTGCAGCAGGTCGTCCTGGTGCCAAGCGCCTGTCTTGGAATGGCCCCCAATTAGGGGCGGGCGATACACCGTGACCGGCAACCCGGCAGCCCCAGCGGCCAGCACCAGCCGCTCACTCACCCATTTGGTTTGGGAGTAGCCCACATGGATGCCGCGCCACCCCGACACGTCGTCGCTTTCCAGCACCGCCCGGTTGCGGTAGGCGGCCGCCTCAAAGACCGCCACGCTGGAGATCAGCTGCACGGGCAGGGAGCCGATGGCGGCCGGATGCACCGCCAGGTCGAGCACCGTCTTGGTGCCGCCCACATTGGCCGCCTCCAGTTGGCTGTAGGGGGCCATCTGGCTGAGCTGGGCACCGTTGTGCAGGATGCCCCCTAGGCCTTGAGCCAGCTGAGCAAAGCCATGCTCCGAGAGACCGAAGCGGGGCTTGGCCAGATCGCCGGGCACTGCTATCAGACGTTCGCTCCAGCTGTCCTGCCAGAGACCGTAGTGATCAAGGTTGGCGCGAATCCGCTTCAGCCCCTGGGAGGGATCGCTGGCCCGCACCAGGCACCGCACCCGCACTTGATCCCAGCGCTGCAGCTGGCCCGCCAGCAGGTATGCACCCAGGAAGCCGGAAGCGCCCGTAACCAAAATCGCCTCCCCTGGGCCTGCTGCTGCGGAGGAGGTAGTGGTGGAGACCGCTGGCAAGCTCCAGTGAGATGCCAACTGGGCTTCCCGGCCCAAATCCAACACCCGCTCTGCCCCAGCCTGGGGATCTACCAGAGCCTCTAGCAATACCGCCGCCAGGGCTTCGATCGTGGGATCGCCAGCGAGGGATTCAAGCTCCAACTTCACCCCCAGGTCCCGCTGGATCCCTGCAGCCAGCTCCACAGCCATGAGCGAATCGAGGCCGATGTGGAACAGGGAATCACCGGAATCAAGACTGCGCCCATCCTCCAGCCCCATCACAATCGCCAAGCGCTGTTGCAGCAGCGCAACCACCAGCGCCGGGCGCTGGTCAGAGTCGGCCTCGGCAAGCTGGCGGCGCAGGATCTCACCCTCGCCCCCTTGATCGCCGCGGCCGTCAACATCAAGCAGCGGTTGCAGCATGGCCGCCTGACGGTTACCAAGCTGGGCTGCCAACTTCGGCCAATCATTATTGAGCACGGCTACGCAACCAGACCTGCCCCGCTCCAACAGCAATCCCAGGGCCCCAAATGCCTGAGGAGGTGGAAGCAGACCAACCCCCAGGGCGGCAAAGCGGCGCTCAAGACCCTCCGCCATACCGGCCCCACCCCAAGGCCCCCACTGCACCGAGAGCAGAGGCCAGTCGTTTGCAGCGGCAGCCAAGCCGTCGAGAGCGCCATTGGCCATGGCATAGCTGGTTTGCCCGGGGGATCCGAGCAGAGCGGCCATCGATGAAAAGGCCACTCCAAACTCCGGCTGGCAGTTGGCCAGCCGGCAGGCCAACTCCAGCTTCTGCCAGCCAGCCAATTTGGGCGCAATCACCGCCGCCTGGCGAGCGGGGGTCTGCCCCTCCAGAAGACCGTCATCCAAATGCCCGGCGGCATGGAATAAGCCGGCCAAGGGTTGGCCCCGCAGAGCCTCGGCTAACCGCTCTACCGGATCGGCAGCCAGATCGAAGGCGACCACTTCGCAGCCAACCCCTTGGGCCTGCAAGCGCTCCACCAGGGTGGGGTCAGGTGTGCGTCCTAAGAGCAGAAGGGAACGAGCACCTTGCTCAGCCAACCAGAAACAGAGCTGCTGGCCGATTGCACCGAAAGCCCCCGTCACCAAATAACAAGCCTCAGGGCGGATCGCCCAGGCAGCCGGCCGCTCTGGCTGGGTGATCACGACCTTGCCCACGTGCCGGGCCTGGGCCATAAGCCGAAACGCCTCCACGCCGCGCTCGATCGGAAACGCCTGCAGCGTGATGGGGGCGTAGCGGCCGGCCTCAAGATCGGCCAGCAGCTCCAGCAATAAGCCGCGCACAAGGCCGGGGTCGGCAGCGGCCACCTCCAGCAGATCGAAGGGCAGGTAGCTGCTGTCGGGCCGGCGGCGGAGGGCCTCCTCCCGACTCCAAATCTCAATTTTGCCAAGCTCCACAAAACGGCCGCCGTCAGCCAGGGCAGCAAAACTTGCCTCCACCCAGTCACCCTTGAGGCTGTTGAGCACCACATCCACTCCCCGACCCCCTGTGACGGCCAGCACCTGCTCGGCAAAGTCGAGGCTGCGGGAATCAAACACAGCCTCAACCCCCTGCTGCAGCAGACCCGCCTGCTTAGCCGCACTGGCGGTAGCGAACACCCGCGCACCGCAGCGTCGGGCCACCTGCAGGGCCGCCTGACCAACCCCCCCAGCGGCCGCATGGATCAGCACAGTGTCACCAGGGAGCAGCTGGGCCAGGGTCTGGAGGCCGTAGATAGCTGTGAGGAAAGCCGTGCTGACGCTGGCCCCCAGGGCCGGATCGAGCGCCGGTGGCAGTGGCACACAAAGGGCGGCGCGGCAGACAACGTGGCTAGCCAGGCTGCCCACCGCCAAGGCGGCCAGCAGCCGCTCACCCACCAGCCCCGGATCCACACCAGGGCCAACGGCCACCACCCGACCCACACATTCGCCGCCATAGGGCATGCGGGCATCAGCATCCATGCCAAGTTCACGGCTGTAGCCCGCCAGCAGTCCCAGAGCGTTCAACACATCGCGGAAATTGAGGCCCGTGGCCTCTACCGCCAGTTCCAGTTCCCCGGGGCCAGGCGACCGCCTCTCCAGGGGCACTGCCCGCAGCGTCTCCAGGCTGCCCAACGAACCGCTTTCCAAGCGGAAGGGGGCATCGGCCAGGGGCTTAAGACGCTGCACCCAGGCCCTGCCATCACGCCAGGCCAGCAAAGGTTCGCGCTCACCTAGCGCAAACAGGGCTGACCAATCGGCAGCAGCTGGCGGGCTGCCTTCTTGAATAAGAAGCACTGTCCAACCCAGGGCGGTCTGTTCAAGCGCAGCCGAACGCCCAAACGCTGCCAAGCCGGCAGCGAGAGGCCCCTCTCCCTGCAGCACAAGCCAAACAGGCCGGGGCGGGACGGCTGCCAGCTGCTGGGCCCAAAGCAGCATTTGGGCTGCCAACGCCTCCAACTCACAGGCAGGCTTAGTGAGATCAGGCCAGAGCAAAAGCGGCCCTACTCCTGGGGGGATCACCTCACCTTCAGCAAGTCTCAGCGGTGCGGGGCCTGGCAGCGGCTGTGAATTGGAGTTCGTTGCCTCCTGCCAATTTGTTTCCAGCAACCAGTTCTGCGCGCCTGGCTGGGGGTTAGCCGCCGGCAGGGGAAACAACCACTCCATCGCCTGCCTAGGCAGACGCCGCAGCCGGAAGCCCCGAATCCAGCCCAAGGGAGCGCCGTCCTCATGGAGCACGAGGTCAGCGAGAACGAAGGCCGGCTCCTGACTCGGCTGAAGCCGCACCTGACATTGCAAACGATCAGGTAGGGGCAAGGCCGCCAGCCAAAGCTGCTCCAGCCCCACGGGGAGAAGCAGCTGGCCTTCCCGGGCCGCTGGATCCAGGAGCACAGCCACAGCCTGGAAACAACTGTCGAGTAGCCCCCGGTCCTGGCCCCTCTCCGGTCGCTCCAGCTCAGCCCAGGCTTGCCCTTCCGCCAGCTTGAGTTGCCGCAGGCCGCGATAAGTAGGGCCGTACTCCAGACCCACCTGCGCCAAGGCTTCGTAGAAGCTATCAAGCTCCACCTCTTGCACCGAGTCCGGCGCCGGCGACAGGGCAAATGGCGGCTCTACCGGCAAGTCCCCAGCTAGGGAGACCTCGCCATGCCGCTGCCAGGGGGAGAGCTCGGCAGCATCGGGCCGGCTGTAGAAAGTCAATCCATCGGTGCACCAATGGCCCTGGAGCCAGGCCGCTGCACCTGGAGCGACCAACTTCAGCGGCTGATCCAGTTTCATCGAACCCAGCCTCAGGGGCTGCTCGGCCTGATCCAATAGCGCCAGTGCCGCCAAAATGAACCCCGCTGCCGGGAACACCGCCTGAGTGCGAATCAAGTGGTCGCTTAGGTCGGTTCCCTCACTACACAAACGCGTCTGGTGCACCTCCGTTTCGCCAGGCAGATCGATCCGAGTGAACCTTTCAGCAGCAGCAGAACGCGAACCACTGGAGGATGGCCTATCCACTCCAGGCTGGAAAACAGGGGCTTGAGGCGTGCTGTTTAAAGCCGTGATCCCCAAATGGTCGAGCCAGAAGCCACCTGGAGCTGGGCCCTCTCCCTGGCGGCTCCACCAATGGCGCTGCCTCTCAAAGGGGTAGCCGGGCAGGGTGATGCGGAGGGCAGGGAAGGGGCGATGGAATCCGGCCCAGTCAATGCCGTAGCCATCGCGCCAGAGGCCACCGAGGCTCGTGAAAAGCACCTGCCAGTCAGACTTTCCCTGCTCCAGGGAAGGCCAGTGGGTGAGGGATTGATCCTGAGTGCATTGACGCGCCATGCCAATGAGCGTGGGGCGAGCACCAATCTCAAGAAACACCTGGGCACCTTGTGAGACAAGGGTGTCAATACCTTGGGCAAATTGCACAGGGCTGAGTATTTGGTCACACCAGTAGTCCGGCTGGGCAATCTCCGCGCCAGCTAGCAAACCAGTGAGGTTGCTCACCAGCGGCTTACTGGGGGGCGCATAGCTGAGCTGGCGCAGTTCGAGCTCGAAGGCCTCAAGCATCGGAGCCATTGCCCGGGTATGAAAGGCATGGGAAACAGACAGCTGACGGGCGTTGCAGCCAACTGCATCAGCATCCGCCAGCAGCTGCCGCAGGGCAGCGCTGGGTCCAGCCACCACCGTGTTTAACGGGCCGTTGTAAGCAGCCACCCCCAACTCTGGGTGGCGCGCTAGCAAGGCTTGGACCTGGTCAAGCGGAGCCAGCAAAGCCACCATCCCGCCCCCTGAAGGCAAAGCCTGCATTAGTCGGCCACGAGCCGACACCAGGCGACAGGCATCCTCCAGGGAAAAAACACCGGCCAAGTGCGCGGCGAGGACCTCGCCAATGCTGTGACCCATCAGCAGATCAGGTCGCACTCCCCAGCTTTGCCAGAGCTGGCTGAGGGCATAGCCCACCGCAAACAGAGCTGGCTGGGTAGCTCCGGTCTGATTAAGCAGGGCCGCAGCCTCGGCCTCATCCCCATCCCGGGGCGTCAAAAACTCGCGCAGGGGTTTATCTAGCTGTGGATCCAGCAGAACCGAAACCCTTTCAAAAGCCTCAAGGAAAGTGGGATGGGCCAGTAGCTCTTGGCCCATGCCAAGGGCCTGAGAACCCTGCCCAGTAAATAGCCAAGCCAGCTTGCCAAGGCGCCTTGATGCGGTAGCGCAGTAGACGCCTTCAGGAAGAGGACGTCGGTCGCTTGCCAGGGATTGGAGCTGGGACACCAGATGATCCTTATCTCGAGCCAGAAAGACCGCCCGCCTTCGAAAGCCAGTGCGACCGAGGTTTGCGGAAGCGGCCAGATCGGTGAGCTTGATGTTGGGCTGCTCCTGCAACTGCTGAACTAACTCGAAGGCAATCCTGTTGAGAGCCTCAGGGGTACGAGCCGAAAGGGTGATTAGCTGCAGCGGCATGCGCGCGCCAAAGCGAATAGGCGCGCTCTGGCGGGGAGCATCTGCCAGCACGACGTGGGCATTGGTTCCACCGAAACCGAAGGAACTAACCCCCACCACCAAGGCTCGATCCTGATGGGGGAACGGCTCCAGTTCGGTCTGAACCTGCAACTTTAGGCCGGCAAAATCAATGGAAGGATTTGGGCGGAGGCAATGCAAGCTGGGGGGTAGTTGTCGCTTAGCTACGCAAAGGGCCGCCTTGATCAATCCGGTTATGCCAGCGGCAGTTTCCGAGTGACCAAGGTTGGTTTTCACCGAACCCACGCGGCAGGTCTCCCCCTCTGAACGCCCTTCGCCAAGCACGGTGCCGAGAGCCCGAAGTTCAATCGGATCTCCCTGGCGAGTGCCCGTACCGTGAGCCTCGACGTACTGGGTAGCCGATGGGTCAATGCCTGCCTTGTCAAAGGCCGCGCGCACGCAGGCGATCTGGGCCCGAGCATTGGGGGCAACCATGCCATTGCTGCGGCCATCAGAATTGACGGCTGAGCCATGGATAACCGCGTAGATCGAATCTCCTTCTGATTGGGCAGCGGCTAGGGGCTTGAGCAGCACCGCCCCGGCTCCCTCCGAACGCACATATCCGTCAGCACTGGCATCAAAACTCTTGCAACGCCCATCCGGCGCTAGCAGACCTGCCTTGCAAAAGCTCATCTGAATGCCGGGGTGAATCAACGCCTGCACACCACCGGCGAGGGCAGCCTCGGATTCGCCCCGCCAGATGCTTTCGCAGGCCAAGTGCACCGCTACCAGCGAGGAGGAGCAAGCGGTGTCGACAGTGAAGCTGGGGCCCTTGAAATCAAAGAAATACGAGAGACGGTTTGCAGCTATGCAGCCCGTATTACCTGGCAACACGAATGGCTCGTTGTCGGGAGTAATGAAGCGCTCCCGCGAAGCCCAAAGCAAGGAGCTGTAGTCGGAGCTGGAGATGCCCATAAACACCCCCACCGCTGAGCCGCGCACATGCTCGAGGGGCTTGCCTGCATCCTCGAGGGCCCGCCAAGCCACTTCAAGCAAAAGCCTCTGCTGGGGATCCATACACACCGCTTCCCTGGGCGTAATGCCGAAAAAGGCCGCATCGAACTGATCGATGCCCTCTACAAAACCGCCGTGGCGCACATGCTGAGTGAGCGGATGGCCAGGGTCAGGGTTGTAGTGGAGATCCAAATTCCAGCGGTCGGGGGGCACCTCTGTGATCGCCTCACGACCTTCCCTTAGAAATCGCCAAAAACTTTCAGGTGAATTGATACCCGCCGGAAGCCGGCATCCCATGCCCACGATTGCAATCGGCTCTGGCATGGGGCCTGTCAAATTCATCTCATTGTTGCTTAAGGGCTAAGCGCTCGAGGATTGTGACCGGATCGGCCGACAGGCGGTGCTGCTGATAGCGATGCCGTAGGGCCAAATACGCAGGTGGATTGGTCAGCCATTGGTGCACCAAGGTTGACAGCTCTTTAGGCCGTCTAATGGCAGACTCCAATTCTCGGGCATGGAAATACCGGGGGGCTAGCAATTCCTGAGGCATGGTTGTGCCGTAATGGTTAAAAACCAGTGGGCATCCCATAAACAGAGCCTCAGTGGCAGTTCGGGCACCTGGGCGGCTAACCATGGCCCAGGCGCGACGATAAAGATCAGCCATCGCCGCCGGTCCCTGATAGTCGAGCACCTGAACAGCCAGCGCTGGGTGCCGATCTACCCAGGCTTGCACTTCCTCCCGCACAATCTGTCGTCGGCCGCATAGGGCCGCCACCGTCAGCTGACCAGCAAACGGCAGTAGCTGCTCCAGCAGGGGGATATGGTTATTTGCGCCATTTGAGCCCGTGCCGAGCACCAACAGGGGCAGGCCTTCAGCAGCAGCAGGCGCCGGCCCACCATCGTGATAGTCCGGGTAAAGGAGGGGCCCAAGCAGCTCAACTGGAACCCCTGGACGTCGTCGCCGCACTTCCTTGACTACCTCCTCTGTAAGGGCCCAGAACAGATCGGTTCTGCGACTGAGCCAGTTGCGGCTAAAGCCAAAACCACCATCGAGCTCAGTGCAGCAAGTGATGCAACGAAGCTGGTTACCCAAAACCCTTTTAGCCAAATCGAAATGGCCACGATTGGTGTGAGGGTGGGTGGAGATCAGCACATCCGGGCGGAAGTCCAGAAGCTCACGAATCAAGTATCGGCGCCCGAATAGAACGGTACCTGGCTTGACCAGATCTTCCAGTTCCATAGCCCGCCAGTAGATCTGGTGCAGCCAGGGGCGTCGGCGTTGGATCCAGTTGTAGAGCTCTACGCCACCTCGATAGGTGCTACTCGAGCGCTCCAACACCTGATCGACACGCACTTCGATATTCGGCCGCTCACGCTCCAACCAATGCCGAATTGCCTCGGCGGCCGAGTCGTGAGCAGTGCCGCCACTGGATGTATAAATCAGAACTTTCATCACTATCTATTTTCATCCAGTTGAAGGCGTCCCAGCGGACGCCAGAGCCGCCAAAGAGGAATCAACAAAACCCAGCCAAGCAGGCCGATCGCCATCGCCGTCGGGCGCCCCGGGCCCCGGCCAAGAGCGTCCAGCAGCCAAGCGGGCCAGAAGCTCCCCCGGATCAGCGGGGATATCACCCCATCGGCCAGCAAGCTCATCCCCAGCAGAGCTCCTAGACGGGAGATCCACTCCAGGCCATAACGGCCGACAAACAGCCGCGGCTGTAAAGCCAAAGGCACCCAGCACAACCAAAGACTCTGGAGGGCGCCAAGAGCAACAGGAACCGCAGCAGCAAATAGGGCCACGGCCAAAAACCACACCCCCTGCCACTGCTGAAAGCACACCAGCCCAGCCCCGGTAAGTAGCACCGCCTGGAGCAGCAAGACGATGCGCAGCCAGTCCAGCCAATGGCAGCGAGGCACCCGGGCCCATAGCCAGAGCCCACCGGCATAGCCCAATCCGGCCAGGGCCAAAGCCAGGATCAGGCGTTTGGAGCCGCTTGCCGCCACCACCCAGGCAGGGAAAGCGATCTCCACGGCAGCAAACACTCCTACCACCACGCTATTGATCAATAACAGGGGGCGCCAGCGCCGATTGCTCCACAACTTGCTCAGGGCATGGCGCACCCCTAGCTGAGGGGAAGCCTCAAGACCAGCAGCCGTAGTGAGCTGGGCTGAAAACGACTGCGGCCAAGCCACCAGAAGCGTGCAGGCCGCAGCAATAAGTGACGTAAGGCTGTCAGTGACGAGTACACCAGGCAACCCGGCCGTCGCCGCCAGCACAGCGCCGAGTAGAGGAGCTGCCATCACCACAGCGCCATCCGACCCAGCGAAGAGCCCGCTGGCCGCTCCCAGCTGCTCTGTAGACACAAATCTGGCAAGTTGGCTGGACCAGGTCACCACCAGAGCCGCCTCTGCTGCCGCTGCCAGCCCAATGCAAAGCAACACCGGTAGCAAGGTGGCTGGACGCATCATCAAAGTGAAGGCCAGGCCCAAAGTGCAGGTGCTGCCGAGGCCGTTAGCGGCAAGCATCACCCGTCGTGGCGGCCAACGATCCAGTTGACGGCCCAGTAGCGAAAGGGATGCCAACTTGGCCAGCTGCACCACAACCGCCACCGCAGCAAAGGCACTCAGCTGGCCGTGCTGCTGGAACAGCCACAGCCCCAAGGCGTAAAGACTCACCTGAGTGCCGAGGTTTGAGAGCAGCTGGCCCGCCCACATGACCAGAAATGGCCTTGGCAGCGACCTAAGTTTTGAGCCAGCCACCAGCACAGTGAGCTCTCCTTTTCCAATACATTCACCCTCCCACAGGAGTTCACATCCCTGACAAAAGTCCTGCTTGCCGGCAGGATCGAAGCATCCTCGGCACCTTGCCTTGATGACCCCAGCCCCTGACCAAGCCGCGATCAGCACCGAAGCCAGCTCCAACGGCGCTTCCCTCGCCTGGGTGCCCTGGCTGCAGGCCGGCGTCACGGCAATGCTGGTGGTGCTTTTCTTTGTGATAGTTGGTAAATCCCGCCAGCAGAACGCCACCATCCGCCAGCTGCAGGAGCGGGTGCAGGGGTTGGAGAACAGCCGGGCCCTTGATCGCACCACTGGCCTGGAACAGCAGCTGCGCTCCACCGTGGAGCGGCTACAGGCGGTGGAGCGCAACGGCACCCGCATCGATGGGCTGAGCCGCGAAACCGCCAACCTGCGGGCCGAGCTCAGCAAGTTGCGCGCAGCCCGCCCCAGCGAAACGACTGACCCGAAAACCGATGAGCTGCCTTTGGGGGTGCCCCCCCTTCCGCCTGTGCGCCCCCCTGCAACTGCTAACTGATCAGGTTTTCAACCTTTCACTGGTTTTCAACCTTGGACTGGTTTTCAGCCTTTAACCGCATCGCCGGCGGCGCTGGGCAGGATGTAGCGCTGCAGGCCGATAAACACCACCAGCACCGGCAGGATCGAAATCACCGCTCCGGCTGCCACCAGTCGCCAGTCGAGCGAAAAGCTGCTGGCCAGCTGCTGCAGCCCAAGCGGCAGGGTGTAGAGCTCGGGTTCATCGAGGATCACCAGGGGCCAGAGAAAATCGCTCCAGGTGCCGATAAACACAAACATCGCCAGGGTGATCAGGTCGGCCCGGGCCGCTGGGATCATTACGTTCCACCACTCGCCCACCGGCGTGCAGCCATCGCAACGGGCCGCCTCCTCCAGCTCCACCGGCACCCCCAGGAAGCTCTGCCGCAGCAGGAAGATGCCAAAGGCGGTGGCCGCCTGGGGAATGATCAGGGCCCAAAGGGTGTTGCGCAGGCCGATCTGCACCATCAGCAGGTAGAGCGGAATCATCACCACCTGAAAGGGAATCAAAATCGTTGCCACCACCAGGGCAAGCACCAAGCCCCGGCCGCGAAAATTCATGCGGGCCAGGGGGTAGGCCGCCAGCGAGCAGAAGAGCACATTGGCCAGCACCGCCAGGCCACTCACAATCGTGCTGTTGAGCAAGTAGCTACCGATTGGATTGTCGGTAAAAAGGCGCCTGTAAGCCTCAAAGCTGGGCTGACTGGGCCAGAGGGCTGGCGGACTGGCGAAAATGTCCTCCGCCGGACCCTTGAGCGAGGTGCTCACCAGCCACAGCAGGGGCACCAGCATCGCCACGGCCACCAGCAGCAGCAAAATCAGCTGGGCGGCGGCACTGAGCCGTGAGCGGCGCGGTCCGGAGAGGGGCAGGCTCATGGCGGGGGGAGCTGAAGGGAATCAGATGACTCAGGGGGGCGGGCCTGGCCGGGCAGCAAGTGTTTTGGCACTTAGCTTAGTCTTGGCTTAGCTAATCAACAAAAACAACACACAGCCCAGGGCGAGATCCCAAACTGAAGCGCCACACCCACCCAGCTGCCTAAACCCACCTGCCTAAACCCTCGGCCGGTCGGCCAAGGGCAGGTCGCCCACTACGGGCAGCGGCGCCTTCTGGGGGTGCAGCGGCTGGTGACGCCCACCGGCTACCAACCTATTTAGGGCGTTCACGAAGGCTTGGGCGGCGGCCACCACGATGTCGGTGTCGGCTGAGTGGCCCGAATAGAGCACACCCTGGTGGCGCAGCCGGATCGTCACATCGCCCATGGCATCGATGCCTTCGGTCACCGATTTCACCGAAAATTCCACCAGCTCATTGGGCACCTGGGCCAGCCGATTGAGCGCCTGACACACCGCATCCACGGGCCCGGTGCCGATCGCCGCCTCGCTGAGCTCGGCGCCATCCGCCGTTACCAGGGTGACGGTGGCAGTGGGCTGCAAGCCAGTGCCACAGCTCACCTGCACGCTCTTAAGGGTGAAGCTGCCGCCATCCTGCTGCTGCACCTGCTCGCTCACAATCGCCTCGAGATCGCGGTCGCTGATCTCCCGCTTGCGATCCGCCAGCTCCTTGAAGCGCGCGAAGGCATCGTCGAGATCCTCACGCTCGAGCGTGTAGCCCAGCTCCTCGAGCCGGGCCCGGAAGGCGCTGCGGCCGCTCAGCTTGCCAAGGGAGATGCGGTTGTCGGCCAAACCGACCGTGCGGGCATCAATGATTTCGTAGGTGAGGCGGTTCTTGAGCACGCCGTCTTGGTGGATGCCACTCTCGTGAGCAAAGGCGTTGGCGCCCACGATCGCCTTATTGGGCTGCACCGCCATGCCGGTGAGATTGCTCACCAGCCGCGAGGTCTTGGTTATCTCCTCGGTGCGCACGCCCGTGAGCGGTTCGGTGCTCTCGGCCGGCCGCCCCAGGAAGGGGTTGAAGTAGCTGCGCCGCACGTGCAGGGCCATCACCAGCTCCTCGAGCGAGGCATTGCCAGCCCGCTCGCCGATGCCGTTGATCGTGCACTCCAGCTGGCGGGCGCCGTTTTTCACCGCCTCGAGGAAGTTGGCCACCGCCAGGCCCAGGTCGTTGTGGCCGTGCACCGAGATCACCGCCTGGTCGATGTTGGGCACCTGGGCATTGATACCGGCTATCAGCTCACCGAATTCCGCCGGGGTGGCGTAGCCCACGGTGTCGGGGATGTTGATCGTGGTGGCACCGGCGCTGATCGCCGCCTCGATCACCTGATGCATGAACTCCGGATCGCTGCGGCCGGCGTCTTCGCAGGAGAATTCAACATCGTCGACCAGCGAGCGGGCGTAGGCGACCATCTCGGCGGTGATCGCCAGCACCTCAGCGCGGCTCTTGCGCAGCTTGTGCTCGAGATGGATGTCGCTGGTAGCAATAAACGTGTGGATGCGCCGTTTAGCAGCGGGCGCCACCGCATCAGCGCAGGCCTTGATGTCGCCGGCGGCGGCCCGAGCCAGACCGCAGATCACCGGCCCATCGGGGGTGCCCACGGTTTCGGCAATGCGCTGCACGGCGTTGAAGTCGCCGGGGCTGGCAAAGGGGAAGCCGGCCTCGATGATGTCCACCCCCAGCCGGGCCAGCTGCTGGGCGATCGCCAGCTTCTCCTCGAGGTTCAGGCTGGCGCCAGGCGACTGCTCGCCATCGCGCAAGGTGGTATCGAAGATCAATACGCGGCCGGGATCGCGGGCCATAGGGGAGCCCCTCTAGGCGGAATGACTATGAGATAGCCCATTGTATGCGGGCACTACGCCTAGAGTGACGTGATCGCAGGATGGTTATGGCCGCAGGCGATCTGGCCCTAGTCCTCCACGCCCATCTTCCTTACGTGCGCTCCAGCGAACCCGGTTCGCTGGAAGAAGATTGGTATTTTCAGGCGCTCCAGGAGTGCTACCTGCCGCTACTGGCCGTGCTGGAGGCCGCCGCCGCTGACCGGCGCCAGCGCCCCCGGCTCACCCTCGGCCTCTCGCCCACCCTTCTTTCCCTGCTGGCCGATCCCCAGCTCAATGGCCGCTTCCTGGCCTGGATCGCCGTTCGCCAGGAGCTGCTGCTGCAAGCCCCGCAAGCCCTAGGCCCAGCCGCCAGCCACCTGGCAGCTCAACTGGAAGCGGTGGTGAGCCAGTGGCGTCAGACCAAAGGGCAACTGATCCCACGCTTCCGCAGGCTGCAGCAACAGGGGGTGCTCGATCTGATCACCTGCGGTGCCACCCATGGCTACCTGCCCCTTCTGCGCCAGGTGCCAGAGGCGGTGCGGGCCCAGCTGGTCACCGCAGTGCGCGAGCACGAACGCCTGCTGGGTGAGCGGCCCCTGGGCATCTGGCTGCCGGAATGCGCCTACTACGAAGGCCTCGACCAGCAGCTGGTGGGCTGCGGTCTGCGCTACTCGGTGCTTGATGCCCACGGCCTGCTGCACGCCCTGCCCCGCCCTCGCTATGGCGTATTCGCTCCGATCTGCTCGCCGGCCGGGGCCGCCTTCTTCGGCCGCGACAGCAGCGCCACCCTGCCGGTGTGGAGCGCCCGCGAGGGCTACCCCGGCGATGGCGCCTACCGCGAATTCCACCGCGACCTGGGCTGGGATCTGCCCGATAGCGAACTAGCCAGCCATGCCATCGCCAGCCGCCGGCCCCTCGGCCTGAAGCTGCACCGGGTCACGGCCCAGGGCTGCCCCCTCGAGCAGAAACAGCCCTACGAACCCGCAGTTGCGGCCGAGCGAATCGAAGAGCATGCCGCCACCTACCTGCAGGGCCGAGCCGAGGAGCTAGGCAGCCTGGCCCGCTCGATGGAGCGCCGGCCCCTACTGGTGGCCCCCTTCGATGCCGAGCTATTTGGCCACTGGTGGTTTGAGGGGCCCCAGTTTCTGGCGGCTCTATTCCGCCAGGCCGATGGGGCCGGCGTGCGCCTGGTCACCCTGCGGGAGGCCCTCGGCGGCAGCGACCCCCTGCAGGTATGCCGCCCCTCCCCCAGCAGCTGGGGCCAGGGGGGCTACCACGACTACTGGCTCAACGAGACCAACGCATGGGTGGTGGCCGAGTGGCAGAGGGCCTCCCAGGCCATGGTGGCTCGCGTGAGGCGCGGCGTTGGCAGCCCAGCCCAGCGGGACCTGCTCACCCAGGCGGGCCGGGAACTGTTGCTGGCCCAAAGCTCTGATTGGAGCTTCATTCTGCGGGCCGGCACCACCACCGGACTGGCCAAAGAAAGGATCGAGCGCCACCTGGATCGTTTCTGGCGCCTGCTGGATGCGATCGAAAACGGCACCGAGCTACCCGCCAAATGGCTCAAGGCAATAGCCATCGAAGACGGCCTATTCCCCCTGCTCAATGCGGCCGATTGGCTGCCAGCGCCGGTTCAGTCCTAGGAAAAAAGCTAGGGGTCCAGCATGCGCAAGCCCAGCTGCAACTCCCGGCCCCGCATGCCCATCAGGCCCCAGCGCACGCTCCAGGGTGCCGTGGCAAATAGGGCAACCATCGCCGCCAGCAGCTCGCCCAGGCTGAGCGTATTGGTCAAAAAGCCATACCACTGGGCGTTGGGAAGGGAAAAGAAGCTGGTGAAGTGACTGCGCAGCTGGGGCTCCGAGAAGCGCATCAATTTCTCCAGCCCAAATTGGTAGAGGGCGTGTTTACGGCGCAACTCCGGGGGCCAGAGCGCCTGCCAGCCAGCTGCGGCCAGCTCCGACGAAGTGGCGGCCGGTTCAGCCCGCAGCCGCGCCGCCACCGCCGCCGCCAGCACCGGCGCCCGGCGCAGCAGCGCCCCCACCATGTAGCCGGAGGCCGGATGCACCATCGCCGCAGCCCCACCAAAGGCCAGCACGGGCTGATCCAGATCCGGTAGCGGCAGGTTCATCGGAAACAGGCAAAACTCCTCGTGCTCCACCTGCTCGATCGCCACACCGCGATGGGCCAGCCGCCGCTCGAGGCGCTGCTTGAGCGTGGCGTAGGGCACCGGTGGCGCCAGGGCCAGGGAGGTCTCCTCCACAAAAAACCGTCCCTGGCCCAGATCCATCGCATAGAGAAAAGTGGGGGGCTCCTGCCGCTCCGCTTCGCTGAGGTGATCGGCGCGGTAATCCATCAGCACGAATTGCCCCGGCTGCACCGGCGGCGCCGTGAAGCGTCCCACCACGCCGTAGGCCGCCTGGCCCGCCACCGGCCCCCGCTCAGGCCGATGCACAAACACCGCCTTGTGGCCGCTGGCATCCACCACCAGCCGCGCCTCGATCAGCGCTAGATCGGCAGCACGAGCAGGGGCATAGCGCACCTGGCTGCGGCCGCTCCCATGGCTCAGCTCCTGTGCAAGCCCGCGCAGCCACTGCACGCCGGCGGCCTCGCAGCGCTCCAGCCAGAACTGCTGCAAGCGCGTTTTGTCGAACAGGCCGTAGTCGCGGCCGTGGCTGGTGGGGCTGTTGGCTGGATCGGCAGGGTCGCTGCTGCCGGAACCGAAGTAACTGCAGCTGTCGCTCCAGCGGTGCCCCAGCAGGTGGCCCAGGCCGAGGCCATCCACCTCGTCTCCCCAAATCCCGTAGGTGTTGGGCCAGGGGTCGCGGCAATCCTCCGGGGAGAGCACCACCACCTTCAGTCCCTCGGCCCCAAGGGCAGCCGCTATGGCCAGGCCCGCGGGCCCGGCTCCGATCACCAGCACATCAATCAGGCCCCCTGCAGCAGACCCCGGGTCCGAAGCGGCAGCCACCGAATCAGGCCTCAGTGCTTGGGTTCTCCTCTGCTACTAAATCCTCTGCTACTAATTCCTCTTGTGTTAATGCAGCCTTTTCAGTTAATGAAGCCCCTTCTGTTACTGAAACCTCTTCTACAGTTGCAGATTCCTCCTCCTCGGCAGCCGGCGGCACCAGCACCACTTCGCTGAGGCGATCGCGGGCATCGAGCTTCTGCAAGCGCACGCCCGTAGCCGCCCGCGACTGCTGCGGCACCGCATCGGCCTGGGTGCGCACGATCACCCCCTTCTCGCTCACCAGCAGCAGCTCCTCGCCAGCCCCGAGCACCTTGAGGCCCACCAGCACATCACTCTTATTGCGGAACTTGATCGCCCGCAGGCCCATGCCAGCGCGCTTCTGCAGGCGGAACTGATCCACCGGCACCCGCTTACCCAGGCCGCTGGCACTGGCCACCAGCACCCAAGGACCCTCGCTCGGCGCCACCTCCTCACTTTCATCGTCTTCGGCGCTGGCGGAGCTAGCCACCCGATCAGCGAGCTCGGCTGGCAGCACATCCATGCTCACCAGCTGGTCACCGGGGCGCAGGTTCATGGCCCGCACGCCGCGGGCGGTGCGGCCCAGGGGCCGCAACTCCTCGTCGTTGAGACGGAAGTGGATGGTCATGCCGTTGCGCGAGCCGATCAGGATGCTGTCGCCGGGCAGGGCCAAGCGCACCCAGGTGAGGGCATCCCCCTCGACCAGATCAATGGCGATCAAGCCATTGGAGCGGATGTTGGCAAAGGCCGATAGACGGGTGCGCTTAATCGTGCCGCCACTGGTAAGCATCACCAGCACACCGTCATCGGTGAATTCGCTCACCGCCAGCAGCGAGGTGATCTGCTCCTCGCGGGGAATCGGCAACATCTGCACAATCGGCGTGCCCTTGGCAGCGCGGCTGCAGATCGGCACCCGATAGGCCGGCACGGTGTAAACAACGCCGCGATCGGAGAACAGCAGCAGGTTGTCGTGGTCGTTGCAGCTGATGAACAGCCGCACCGCCTCCTCGCCCTGGGTTTTGGTGCCGGCCTTGCCGCGGGTGCCGCGGCTGGTGGCCTCAAATTCGCTCACCGGCATCCGCTTCAGATAGCCGTTTTCGGTGAGCAACACCACCGAACGCTCATTAGCGATCAGGTCGATGTCTTCGAGGCCGCCCTCGAGATCCAGAATCTCAGTGCGGCGGGGGGAGTGGTAACGAGTGCGAATCGCACCGAGCTCTTCGGTGATGATCGTGAGTACGCGCTCGCGATTGGCCAGGATGTCTTTGTAGTCGGCAATCTTGGCGACTAAATCCTCATGCTCAAGGCGGATCTTGTCGGCCTCGAGGGCCGTCAATCGCCGCAGCTGCATCTGCAGAATGGCGTCTGCCTGGATCTCACTGAGGCCATGGCGCTCCTGCAGCTGCACGCGGGCCGTGGCCGCATCGGAAGCAGCCCGAATCAGGGCAATGATCGGATCGAGTTGGTCTAGGGCCAGCAGCAGGCCCAGCAAAATGTGGTCGCGCTCCTCGGCTTTGCGCAGGAAGTAGCGGGTGCGGCGCTCGATCGTCTCGATGCGGAAGTCGAGAAACACCTGCAGCATCTTGCGCAGGGTGAGCAGCACCGGCTCCGACTTCACCAACGCCAGCATGTAGGCGCTGAAGTTGTTTTGCAGCGGCGTGAGCTTGAAAAGGTTGTTCAGCACCACCTGGGGGTAGGCATCACGACGCAATTCGATCACGATCCGCATGCCATCGCGGTCGGATTCATCGCGGATATCAGAGATCCCCTCCAGCTTCTTGTCGTTAACCAACTCGGCGATCCGCTCAATCAGCGAGGCCTTGTTGGTTTGGAAGGGCAATTCGGTGATGATCACCGCATCGCGGTCGGGGCGGCCCTTCACCTCCAGCGTTTCAATCGAGGCGACGCCCCGCATCGTCACTGAACCGCGGCCGGTGGTGTAGGTGTCACGGATACCGCGGCGACCCAGGATCTGGCCTCCCGTGGGGAAGTCGGGCCCCGGGATGATCGCCATCAACTGCAGATCGTCGATATCGGGGTTGGCGATCAGCGCCAGCGTGCCGTCGATCAGCTCAGTGAGGTTGTGGGGTGGGATGTTGGTCGCCATGCCCACGGCGATGCCGGTGGAGCCGTTGAGAAGCAGCTGCGGAATCCGCGCCGGCATCACGGTGGGCTCCTGCTGGGAGCCGTCAAAGTTGTCGGCGAAATCGACCGTTTCGGCTTCGATGTCGTCGAGCAGGCTGTCGGTGGTCAGCGCCTGCAACCGTGATTCGGTGTAACGCATGGCGGCCGGGGGGTCGCCGTCCACCGAGCCAAAGTTGCCATGCCCATTGACCAGGGGCATGCGCATGTTGAAGTCCTGGGCCATCCGCACCAAGGCGTCGTAGACGGCCGTATCGCCGTGGGGGTGGTACTTACCAAGCACCTCACCCACCACACGGGCGCATTTCCTGTAGGGCCGGTCGCTGGTGAGACCCAGCTCATACATGGCGTAAAGGATGCGCCGGTGCACCGGCTTGAGGCCATCGCGGGCATCGGGCAGGGCCCGACCCACGATCACGCTCATCGCATACTCCAAATAGGAGCGCGACATCTCGTTGCGCAGATCGGTCAGGATGATCCGCGAATCACCGTTGCCACCGGACTCCCCCGGAATATCAGCACCGGGTCCGCTGGGGTCCGCCATGGATGACCGTCTTTACCAGTGGTCAGTTTATCTAAAGCCCAGGGGGAATGCCCAAATCCGATCCATTCCCGCCACGCCAGGAGGCGGAGCTAAGGCTCAAGCAGCAACGGGGCCAGCTGCAGGTGCGCGCCGCCGCTGATTTTCGCAGCCTGGTGCTGCAAGCCGGGCTGGCCGAGGCCTACGCCAGCACTGATGTGGTGGTGGCAGCCGATGCGGGCTTCAGCGACCAGGCCAGCCTGCTCCTAAGCCTCGGCCCCACGGATCCACCGATCCGCCTGCGCGACGGCCAGCTGGCCGGAGTGGCGGGGTTGGCGGGCTGCGGCAGCGGCGAGCTGGTGCTGCCGATCGGCGGCGGCCTAGGCGATGCGATGGGCGGCGCCCAGCTGCTCGGCGCCCTGCTGCAGGGCCGGGCCCTGCCTTTCAACGCCAGCGGCGAGGCCACCGCCCTGCACCCCCGCCGGGAGCTGCACACGGAGCTGGGTCTGGAGCAGATCGGCGCTGGCCGGCTGCTGCTGCAGCGGGCCATCAGTGAAAACGGCGTAGTCGCCCTCAGCCAGGCGGAAGGGCCCTGCCCAAGCCCCTACGGCACCCTGCTGGGTCCAGCCGCCAACGCCCTTTATTCCTGCGGCGGCGCCGGCAGCATCGGCCTCACCATGCCGGGTTTGTCGCTGCTGGGGCCTGGCTCACCGGTGCTGGTAGGCGGCGCCATCGGCTGGGTGATAGGGGCTGGCAGCGGCCACCAGCCCGGTTGCCGGCGCCAGGCCAGCGGCCACGCCCGCACCCCCGGCGCGGCCGCCGCCGTGAGCGTGGATTTGCACGGACTGCGGCCCGAGTGGGTGCGCCCTTGTTTTTTTGAGGGCCATGGCAGCGCCCTACTAATTGCGATTGCGGCGCCGGTGCCCCTGATCAATGCCGAGGTAGCCCGCCAGGCCGCCGCTGGCCCCCAGGAGCTTGAGGCGCCCGTGCTCGACCTTTCGGTGCCGCGGCGGATCAAACCCAGCCTGGGCTCGGTGAGCTATGCCGAACTGCTCAGCGGCACGATCCAGGTGGCAGGCCGCTCGGTGGCCTGTGCGCCTTCCCACAGCCCGCGACTGGCCGCCGCCGCCAGCGAGGCGCTGGTAACAGCCCTGATCGACGGCAGCTTTCCCCTGCGCCTACCGGTCGTGCCGCTGAGCAGCCGCCCCAGCCTGCTGCCGATTGAGGCCTAGGGCTTGGAGTCTTGGCCAACCGCACCTAAGCTCGCTCAACATTCCAATCCCCGCCGCGCCGCCCGCCATGGCCGACGACACCATCACCAACCCCGACACCAACCCCGACGGAGCTGTTCAACAGCCAGTCGAACAGCCAGTCGAACAGCCAGTTGAACAGCCCGTTGAACAGGCGGTTGAACAGATCGTTGAACAGGCAGTTCAACTGCCCGCTCCAGAGGCGGCGCCCCCCGAGCCCAGCATTGCCGCCACCCTGGTGATTGAACCCGAGCCCCAAAGCGGCGAAGGTGGTGAGTGGGAGCTGCTGCTGGGCAAGCTGCGCCAGTGGCTCGATCAAAACGAGCTCAACAACCTGTGGGCCCAGGCCCGCAAACCGGTCACCATCCTTGCTGGCCTGGTGGGCCTGCTGCTGGTGGTGCGGGTCTACAGCGCCGTGCTGGGCGCCCTCGACAGCCTGCCCCTGGTGCCCGGCCTGCTCGAGCTAGCTGGGGTGGTGTGGGCGGTGCGCTACGGCATTCCCAAACTGCTGCGCAGCAGCGAGCGCGAACGGCTGCTGGGCGGTCTGAGCCAAAGCTGGAAAGCCTTCCGCGGCAAGGCCTGATCCCACCTTGCCCCGCGGCCTGCGGGCGGCTGGTTGATAGCTTGTCCCGAATTAGTTGGCTCCAGGTGGACATTCAGCTCGGTCGCTTCCGCACTGTGCGTCGTGCCTACGGCATCGACGAGATCGCCCTGGTGCCGGGTGGCCGCACGGTTGATCCAGCTATCACGGACAGCAGTTGGAGCCTCGGCGGCATCAGCCGCGAGATTCCGATCATCGCCAGTGCCATGGACGGGGTGGTCGATGTGGCCATGGCGGTGGAACTGAGCAAACAGGGAGCCCTAGGCGTTTTGAACCTGGAGGGCGTCCAGTGCCGCTACGACGACCCCAATCCCATCCTCGACCGCATCGCAGCGGTGGGCAAGGAGGAGTTCGTGCCCCTGATGCAGGAGCTCTACAGCCAGCCGGTGCGGGAAGACCTGATCCGTCAGCGGATTGCCGAGATCAAGCAGCAGGGCGGCATCGCGGCGGTGAGCGCCACTCCAGTGGCCGCCCTGCGATTCGGCAAGGCCATCGCCGAAGCCGGCGCCGACCTTTTCTTCGTGCAGGCAACGGTGGTCAGCACCGAGCACATCGGCCCTGAGGGCCAGGAGAGCCTCGATCTTGAGCACCTTTGCCGCACCTTCGGGGTGCCCGTGATCATTGGCAATTGCGTCACCTATGAGGTGGCACTGAAGTTGATGCGGGCCGGCGCCGCCGGCGTGATGGTGGGCATCGGCCCAGGTGCTGCCTGCACCAGCCGCGGTGTGCTGGGTATAGGCATTCCCCAAGCCACCTCAGTTTCCGACTGTGCCGCCGCCCGCGACGAATATTTCACCGAGAGCGGCCGCTACGTGCCGATCGTGGCCGATGGCGGCATCGTCAACGGCGGTGACATCTGCAAGTGCCTGGCCTGCGGCGCCGACGCCGTGATGATCGGCTCCCCCATTGCCCGCGCCAGCGAGGCCCCCGGCCGGGGCTTCCACTGGGGTATGGCCACCCCTAGCCCGGTGCTGCCCCGCGGCACCCGCATCAAAGTTGGCACCACCGGCAGCCTGGAAAAAATTCTGCGGGGTCCGGCCGGTCTCGATGACGGCACCCAGAACCTGCTGGGCTGCATTCGCACCTCGATGGGCACCCTCGGCGCCCGCACCATCAAAGACATGCAGAAAGTGGAGGTGGTGGTCGCCCCATCCCTGCTCACTGAGGGCAAGGTCTACCAAAAAGCCCAGCAGCTAGGCATGGGCAAATAGGCCAGGGCGGTTGTTTCTACAGGCGGGACAGACTGCAGCGTTAGCCTCAGTAGGTGCGAGCTTCGGCTCTCACACTCCTCACACCCTCCAGCCCGGCGCGTCCGGGCCTTTTGTCTTCTCCCTGCCCAGGCTCACCGGATCACGACCTGCAACGGTCGTGGGTAGGCCTTAAACAACCTTGCTAGATTCGCCAAACCCTGATCCTGCAAGGATGTCCAGCGCCGCTGCTGTCACTGATGCCTCCTTTGAGCAAGACGTGCTCAAAAGTGATTTGCCCGTGCTGATCGACTTCTGGGCCCCCTGGTGCGGCCCTTGCCGCATGGTGGCGCCAATCGTCGACGAAATCGCCACCGAATTCGAAGGCAAGATCAAAGTTTTCAAGCTAAACACCGACGAAAATCCCAACGTCGCCAGCCAGTACGGCATCCGCAGCATCCCCACCCTGATGATCTTCAAGGGGGGCCAAAAGGTCGACACGGTGGTTGGTGCCGTGCCTAAAACAACCCTGTCGTCCACAATTTCCAAGTACCTCTGAGCGCAGTTGAGCACCTAGTCCTGAGCGACCCATCCCATTTCGGCCAGAGCCCTTTGCAGGTTCTGGCCCATGAGCTCGAAAACCACCCCCAGCGGCATCTGATCGAGCGCTCCCTGGTTTCCCTGCTGCAGGTGGGTCGCCATGAGCATGGCCGGGATGAATGGCGGCTGATCAGTGGCGCGCTGGCCGACATCAGTGAGGCCCTTGAGGTCTTTCGCCCCCGCCGCCACACCCGCAAGATCACCGTCTTCGGTTCAGCTCGCACGGTGCAAAGCGACCCCAGCTACGCGTTGGCCAAAGAGCTGGCCCGCTATGCGGTGGCCGCTGGATTTGACGTAATGACCGGCGCCGGCGGCGGCATTATGGAGGCCGCCAACAGCGGTGCCGGCTGCGAGGCCAGCATCGGCCTCAACGTGGACCTGCCGTTTGAGCAGCACGCCAACCGCTTTGTGAGCAGCTGCGATGGCCGGCTGCTCCACTTCCGCTATTTCTTCACCCGCAAACTTTTCTTTTTGCGTGAGAGCGATGCCCTGGTGGTGATGCCAGGCGGCTTCGGCACCCTCGACGAGCTGTTCGAATCGCTCACCTTGATCCAAACCGGCCGCACCCCACCGATTCCCCTGGTGCTGCTTGCCCCTCCCGGCAACCCCTTTTGGAGCGGCTGGCAGCGGGATGTCAACCAGGGGTTGGCCGCCAGCGGCCTGATCTCCCCCGAAGACGGCGACATATTGAGGGAGGCCCACAGTGCCGAGGAGGCAGTGGCCCACATCAGCCGCTTCTATCGCCTGTTTCACTCCGCCAGGCTGGGCGACAACCGCATCGAGCTGCTCCTCAACTGCGCCCTGCAGCCAGATCAGCTAGCTGCGCTCAACCTGCAGTTCGATGATCTGGTGGATGAGGGTGTTATCCAGGCGAGCGAGACCGTCGACGATGCCGGTCTGCTGCGCCCCTGCCTGAATTTCCACTTCAATCGCCGCCGCATCGGCCGGCTCTACCAGCTGCTCGACACACTCAACGGGCTAGAGGTACCGCCAGAGCAGCTGCTTACGGAGCCCGGCCGCCGCCAACCCAGTTCTTCAGCCCCATGAGTCGCCTCGGCTTGATCGATTACGGCATGGGCAATCTGCACTCTGTGCAGCGGGCTTTCGAACGGCTTGGCGCAACGGTCCAGCCCGTTCAATGCGGCGCCGAAATGGAGGGCTGCAAGGCCCTGGTGCTGCCAGGGGTCGGAGCCTTTGATCCGGCGATGGAGCGCCTGCGCCAGGGTGGTCTGGCCGAGGCGATCACGGCCTGGTGCGATGCCGGCCGGCCCCTGCTGGGCATTTGCCTGGGGCTGCAGCTGCTGTTTGAGGCCAGTGACGAGGGCGAATCAACCGGCCTGGGCCTGCTCCAGGGGCGGGTGCGGGCCCTGCCCCGCCGGCCTGGCCACCCGATTCCGCACATGGGCTGGGAGCCCCTGGTGCCAGCAAACCCCAGTCCCCTGCTGCCGGCCGGCAGCCCGGAGAGCTGGGTGTATTTCGTGCACTCCTACGCCGCCGAGCCCAGTGATCCGGCCTGCAACACCGCCCTGGTGCGCTTCGCCGACACCGCTGTCACCGCCGCTGTCTGGCAGGGAGCCATTGGCGCTTGCCAGTTTCACCCGGAAAAATCAGGCCCCCACGGCGAGGCGATCCTGCGCCGCTGGCTGGCCTGGCTCGATGCCTTATGAGCCTGCGGCTTAGCGGGGGCCGGCGGCTGCAGAGTCCACCGGGCAGCATCGCCCGCCCCACCAGCTCCCGGGTGCGGCTGGCGGTAATGAACCTGCTGGCAGCCGAGCTGCCCGGCTGCGCCTGGCTGGATCTATGCAGCGGCAGCGGCGCTATGGCCTGCGAAGCCCTGCATCGGGGTGCCACCCGAGTTGTGGCGATCGAGCAGGACCGCCGCATCGCCGCAGTGACCCGCACCAATCTCGAAGCGGTGCATCAGGGGCTAGGTGACGCCGGCCGCCAAGCAAGCGCCTGGGCGGTGCACTGCCGCGAGGTGGGGCGTTGGCTGGCGGAGCCAAATCAACATGCAGCCTTTGATCTGATCTATGCCGACCCCCCCTACGCCGCAGACCTTTATGCCCAGATAGCCAGTGCTGTGCTGGCAGGAGGCTGGCTCAAGCCAGGCAGCACCTTGATCTGGGAATGCGCCAGCTCCAAGATGCCAGCGATTCCAGCCGGGTGGAGCAAGCGCGATGAACGGCGCTACGGCAGCACCAGCTTGCTGCTGCTGAAGCAAGTCCACTGAAGCGCCGTCTGAAGCTCAGACAAAAGCTCAGTCGAGCAGGGTGCCACGGCGATACTGGTTCCAGGCAGCTACAAACAAACCAGCCAGGGTCACGGGGATCAGACCGAGCACGATGCCGCAGAGCAGGGGTTCGATCATGGGAGCACTGACAAGGCGTTCAGGGCACAATTGTTCCACGCCCATCCCCCACACCGCGAGCGCCCCGCACCAACTGTGACCGGCCAACCCCTAAACCCAGATGCCGCTAAAGGGCGCCGCGGCCTAATCGCTGCCCTTGTGGGCATGGCGGCCGCGGCCTGCATCGTGGCGGTGTTGCTGGTGCTGCCTGCAGCCCAGGCCGATCCCTACAGCCGTCAGACCCTTGAGCTCAGCGGCTCCAGCGAGAAAGGCGGCCGGCTGTTTCGGCTCAATTGCGCCGGCTGCCACGGCATCGCCGCCCAAGGCCTGGTGGGCCCCAATCTCCACGGGGTCGCCGCCCGCAAGAGCTCCCGCCAGCTGATCCAGCAGGTGGTGAGTGGCCGCACGCCGCCGATGCCCCGCTTCCAACCGGAACCCCAGGCCATGGCGGACCTGCTGGCCTATCTGAACGGTCTTGTGTGAGCGGCGCCGCCCAGCTGGCCGTGGTGCTGGTGGAACCCTCCGGGCCGCTCAACGTCGGCAGCGTCGCTCGCCTCTGCGCCAACTTCGACGTCGGTGAGCTGCGCCTGGTGGCGCCCCGCTGCGACCACCTCGGCGAGGAGGCCCGGCGCATGGCCGTACACGGCGGCTGGCTGCTGGAGCAAGCCCGCCTGTTCCCCAGTCTCAGCGACGCACTGGCCGACTGCTGCCGGGTGGTGGCCACCAGCGGCCGGCGGTCCGGCGAGCCCCTACCCCTGCAAGCACCGGAGCCGGCCCTGCGCTGGCTGTCCCAGGCCAGGGGCCCCTGCGCCCTGGTGTTCGGCCGGGAGGATCGGGGCCTCAGCAACGACGAGCTGCTCCAGGCAGGCCAGCTGCTCACCCTGGGCAGCGGCGACGCCTATGCCTCCCTCAACCTCTCCCACGCTGCAGCCCTGGTGCTGCATAGCTGGCATTGCTTAGGGAGCGGCTTGGGAAGCAGCCCTGAGGTTGGCGCCCTGCCGGAGCCAAGCGACCGCCAGGCCCTCGAAGCGATGCTCGGCGATGCCGAGGCCCTGCTGCTCGACGTGGGCTTCCTCCATCCCCACACTGCCCACGCCCGCATGGCCAAGCTGCGGGGGCTGCTACAGCGGGCCCAAATCTCCACTGAAGAGGTGGCCCTAGTGCGCGGCATGGTGCGCCAGCTGCGCTGGGCCAGTGAGCGCGGGAGCAAACCTGGTCAGACCCCTTAACTTCAGGTCACTTCGTTGGAGTGGCCCGTGACCGCTGGCCGTCAGCCCCGTAGCCCCAAGAACCGTTGGGGAGGCCCCTTCCGGTTGGTGTTGCGCCTGGTGGTGATGGGAATCGGTCTGGGCGTGGTCACCGGCACCAGCCTCAAGCTGCTGGCCCCCCGCCTGGCCCAAGGCGCCAGCAAGGCCCCCAGCCTCGACCTCGGCGCAGCCCGCAACAGCAAGGGCCTCGATCCGGGGCAGTTCGAAGCCCGCACAGAGCTGGCAGCGGTGAGCAAGCGCTGGGGCGAGCTGGCAGCAGCCCAGAAAGGTCTCACCGCCAGCGCCTTCCTGCTGGTGCTCGACGACGGCCGCTTTGCCCAGCTGCAGCCCGACCTACCCCTACCGGCCGCCAGCTCAATCAAAACGCCGATCCTGCTGGCAGGCCTGGAAGACCTCGACAACGGCAAGTTGCGCTGGAACGAGCCCCTGCCCCTCACCAAAGAGGTGGTGGGCGGCGGAGCCGGCTGGATGGCCAACAAACCGGTGGGCACCCGCTTCCCGTTTTTTGAAGCAGCCACCGAAATGATCCGGGTGAGCGACAACAGCGCCACCAACCTGCTGATCAAGCGTCTAGGCGGCAAAACGACCCTCAATGAGCGTTTCACCGCCATGGGCCTGCCCTCAACGGCAGTCAATAACTGGCTGCCCGATCTCGAAGGCACCAACACCACCAGCAGCCGCGACCTGGCCAAGTCGATCGCCATGGTGGATATCGGCGAAAGCCTGAGTCCCCGGGCTCGGGACCTGTTTAGGGAAATCATGGGCAGCTCCCGCACCAACACCCTGATTCCCCTGGGCTTACTCCAGGGGCTCGGTAAAGATGCCGCCGACCCCGACAGCGAGCTGCTCAGTTTCGGCATCACCGTTTACAACAAAACTGGTGATATCGGCATTGCCTACGCCGATGCGGCCCTGATCCAGCTCCCCAACGGCCAGCGCGCCGTGGCGGCCTTCATGGTTAAAGGTCCGTTCAACGACCCCCGCTCCACCGATCTGATCCGCGCCATGGCAGCTGAAGTTGCAAAAACCCTGGTAGGCCGCAAATGAACCGCCCTCCCCTGCTCCAGGCCAGCTGGCTGCCCCTGCTGCTGCTAACCAGCCTGGCTGCCCCCGCCCTGAGCCAGACCCAATCCAACCCAGCGGCCCCGCTGCTACGCCCCCAGACCGTGGCGCCCTTGAGCGGCGGTCTGGATCGGCTGCTACTGGTAAACGACAACAACCCCGAGCTGATTCGCGCGCCCGGGATCCTGCTCTCCACTTTCCCCGGCGCCGGCCGCGGCGTGCCTGCAGCCCACCTGGATGTGGCGCTTAACGGCCGCTTTGATCTCTTCAGCCATCACGTGTATGCGGGCAAGCCGGAGAGCCTCGACTCCACCCTGTGGCTGGCGGTGCTGGCCGCTCCCCGCGGCCCCGGCCCCGTAACCCTGAAGCTGCTGGCTGGCTCAACGGCCCTCTCTCAAGCGGTGGATCCAGGCCAGGCCGGCGCCCCCTTCCTGCCCCTGCCAGCCCTGATGGTTCAGGGCACTACGCCGGTGTGGGCTGGCCCCGGCAGCCGGGTGGCCACCGAATTGCTGGCCCGCCAGCGCAGCCCCGAGCTGCCCGCCAGCTGGACCCTGACCCCAGGCGCTCCTACCACCCTGATCGTGCTGCCCCTGCCGGTGCGGGGCCTCGATCCCCTGCTCAACGGCCGCAACCTGCAGCTGCGGCTGGAGAGCTCGGGCCCCGTGAGCCTGGCCACCCTGGCGGCCTTCGGCAGCGGCAATCAGCCGCCGGCCCCCTCCAGCTGGGCCGCCCTGCTGGAGGGAGACCTCAGCCCCCGGGAGCACAGCCCCACTCCCCGGGGCAGCAAGGGGGGCATGGTGTATTCGCGGGTGAGTGGGGTGCAGGTGGGCAGCACCTGGCGCAGCCGCCTCAGCGATCCGGGCAAAAATTGGTTGAGCGTGAGCCGGGCGCCGATCTCCTGGCCGATCAGCAGCCTGGAGCGCGGCACTCTCGGCAGCGGCCAGGTGCAAACCGCCGAGCTGCAGGCCTTCTACCCAGGCACAGCCTGGGCCGCCCACGGCAACTACGGCGTCGAATACGACCTCAGCATCCCCCTGCGCAACGACACGACCAAGCCGGTGACCCTGCAGCTGGCCCTGGAATCGCCGCTCAAGGGCGATGCCGCCATTGGTGGCTTGCGCTTCAAAAGCATTGGCGGCATCGCTAGTGGCAGCCGGCCGGTGATGTTCCGCGGCACGGTGGAGGTGACGGGCCTTGATGGCGCCAGCGCGGGCAGCAGGCCCGTTGGCCGGCGCAGCTTCCATCTGGTGCAGCGTGCTGGTGAACCCAGCCCCGCCTTTGGCACCATCAGCCTGGCTCCAGGGGCCAGCCGCCAGCTGCAGGTGCGGCTGATCTATCCGGCCGATGCCACCCCGCCCCAGGTGCTCAGCCTGTTGCCGCTTCCAGATCCAGCTATGAACCCAGCTGTGAAACAATCCGAATCAACTCCAGCCAGCCGTCCGTGACGCCAGTTCGCAAGCGCAGGGTCTTCCCCTTCACCGCGATCGTCGGGCAGGAGGAGATGAAGCTGGCCCTGCTGCTCAACGTGATCGATCCGCGCATTGGCGGCGTGATGATCATGGGCGACCGGGGCACCGGCAAATCGACCACGATCCGGGCCCTGGCCGACCTACTGCCCGAAATCGATGTGGTGGCGGGCGACCCGTACAACAGCTCCCCCTTCGACCCAGACCTGCAGAGCACGGAGGTGCGCGCCCGCGCCGAGCAGGGTGAGGAGCTACCGGTGGAGCCCCGTCAGGTGCCGATGGTCGACCTGCCCCTAGGCGCCACGGAAGATCGCCTCTGCGGCACGATCGACATCGAAAAGGCCCTGAGTGAAGGCGTGCGGGCCTTTGAGCCCGGCCTGCTGGCCAAGGCCAACCGCGGCCTGCTCTATGTGGATGAGGTGAACCTGCTCGACGACCACCTGGTGGACGTGCTGCTGGATTCAGCCGCCTCCGGCTGGAACACGGTGGAGCGCGAAGGTGTGAGCGTGCGCCACCCGGCCCGCTTCGTGCTGATCGGCTCCGGCAACCCCGAGGAGGGGGAGCTGCGGCCCCAGCTGCTCGATCGCTTCGGGATGAGCGTGGAGGTGCGCACCGTGCGCGATCCAGAGCTGCGGGTGCAGGTGGTGGATCAGCGCACCGCCTTCGACAGTGATCCAGACGGCTTCAACAACGACGTTCAAACCACCCAGGACGCCCTGCAGGACCGGGTGATTGCGGCGCAGAAGCTGCTGAATCAAGTGGCGATCGACGCTGACCTACGCATTCGCATCTCGGCGGTGTGCGGCGAGCTGGATGTGGATGGCCTGCGCGGCGACATCGTCACCAATCGAGCCGCACGGGCCCTGGCCGCCTTCGAGGGTCGCACCGAAGTGGGCGAAGAAGACGTGGCTCGCGTCATGGCCTGCTGCCTGCGCCATCGCCTGCGCAAAGACCCGCTGGAAACGATCGACTCCGGCGACCGGGTGGTGAAGGTGTTCTGCAAGGTGTTCGAGCGGTCCGACAGCAGCGATCGCAGCGCCTTCGAGCTGGCGTTGGTGGGGTGAAGCACCCCATGGCCTCATCTGCTGACTGCATCGGCCGGGTGATGCTTTTCAGCGCCTGTCTCGGCCTGATGCCACTGGCCCCCTCCGCTCGGGCCACGCCCGAGCTGGTGGTGCTGATGCGGCATGGCCACAAAGGTCATGGGGGGTCCAATTACAACCTTTCGGCGCAGGGATTCGAGCGCGCTAATGCGCTGGCCTCGCTGCTGCCGCAATGTTTTGGGCGCCCCAGCCAGATCCGTAGCTTCTATCTCGATCCCATTTCCGGCAAGAACGCCCGCAGTTACCAGACGGCCGTGCCTCTAGCGGTTGCTACCGGCGTAGACATCGCCATCGACCTCGCCTCCCGCGAGGATTCTTTCCAGTCAGGACGCCAAATTCTCACCGATCCGAGCGTTGCCGGCGGCAAGGTGGTGCTGTTCTGGGAACACCGTCGCCTGCCGCAGCTCGCCGCAGGCCTGGGCTGGCCAGCGATGGCGCCGATCGCCGACGACGACTTCGACCAGCTGATTGTGCTGCGCTACCGGCCGTCCCTAATGCAGCCCGAGGTGCGGACCTACAGCCAGGCCCAGCTGCTAGATGGCCAGCAGCGCTGTGAACCACTCCTTGAGCCTCGTCGGCAACCGCGGAGCTGACTATCGCCGGCCCTGAAGTCCTCAGATCCTCAGATTCAGATATTGCCTCCCCCCAATTGTCAGCAACGATCACCGCCATGCCCACCTGTGCCAAACACCGTTCCACCACCCTGCGGCGATCTCAGTGGGTAGCTGGTCTGCTGGCCGCCCTAGCCCTGCAGCAAACATGCCTGGCCGCCCAAGCCGAACCGGCAGCAGCGGAGCTCAAACTCGACCAGCGCCGACTGGCCGCAATCGCTGGCCTCCCTCCAGCGCCCGGCAGTGCCGCGGAAGCCGCTGATCTGGCAATCCTGGAGTGGCTGCAGCGCTTCCGAAGCCCCGAGATCGTGGCCACCACCTGGCTGCTACTAGACCGCGACCTCAATGTCTTCAGCAGCGCTGTGGGCACTGAGCTCGGCAAGGCCACGCCAATGCTCAGCGCCGGCCTTCACGCGTTCATGGCGCCGGTGAACAGCGCCTATCGGGGAATCAAGCAACAACAGGGCCGCATCCGTCCTTACATCGCCCACCCTGGGCTCGAGCCCTGCCTGCCAAGGGAGAACACCGGCTCCTTTCCCTCTGGACACGCCGTGTGGTTCCGCAGCACAGCCGAGCTGCTCGCTGACCTACTTCCCGAGCGTCGCGAGCGCCTGCATCACGTAGGCCGCCAGGGTGGAGCCAACCGGGTGCTGTGCGGCGTGCATTACCCCTCAGATGTGGAGGCAGGCCAGCGCCTCGGTGCCGACGCCGCCCTTCAGATCATCGCCAGTCCCCAGTGGCGAGCCTTCCGGCAGGATCCGGCGCTACGGGCGGAGCTCGAATTGTTGCGGGCAGTTCCAGCCAAGGCCCTGCCGCCGATGCTGCGCTGAACCATGCGGATCCTCGGCATCGATCCCGGCCTGGCCCGCGTCGGCTACGGGATGATTGAGGTAGAGGAGCACCGCGGCGGCGCCCAGCACCTGCTCGACTGCGGCATCATCCGCACCGATCCTGGACGCAGCGATGGGGAACGGATGGTGGAGATCGCCCGCGACCTGCGGGTGCTGATCCGCACCTGGCAGCCCCAGCTGGCGGTGGTGGAAAAGTTTTTCTTCTACCGCTCCAGCACCACGATCTCGGTGGTACAGGCCCGCGGCGTGCTGATGATGACCCTGGCACGGCTCAAGGTGCCGGTGGTGGAGTTTCCGCCGATGCAGATCAAGCTGGCCCTCACCGGCCATGGCCACGCCCAGAAGGACGACGTGCTCGAGGCGGTGATGCGGGAGCTCAACCTCGACACCCCACCCCGCCCCGATGACGCCGCCGACGCCCTCGCCGCGGCCCTCACCGGCTGGTTTCAGCGATGAGTGCCAAAGCCAACCTGCGCCAGCAATTCCGGGCCCGGCGCCTGGCCCTGCTGCCGGAGGCCCAGCCCGCCATCGAGGCCCAGGCCCGGCGGCACTGTCCTGCTCTGGTGCCCCCCGGGCGCCATCTGGGCCTCTACTGGCCCCTGGCCGGCGAAGTCGACCTGCGCTCGCTGCAGGCCCTACTGCCCAACCAGCTGGCCCTGCCGGCCATCACCGCCGCCCCAGGCGATCCGGCGGCCCGGCTGGTGTACCGCCCTTGGCGGAGCGGCGACGCCCTGGAGCCCGATGGCTGCGGCATCCCCGCCCCAGCGGCCCGATCCGCAGCCCATGGCGACGGCGCGCTA
Source organism: Cyanobium sp. L1E-Cus (assembly GCF_024345755.1). Lineage (NCBI taxonomy): Bacteria > Bacillati > Cyanobacteriota > Cyanophyceae > Synechococcales > Prochlorococcaceae > Cyanobium > Cyanobium sp. L1E-Cus. The sequence continues at coordinate 42,082 of NZ_JAGQBS010000005.1, forward strand.
GCCGCGGAGCAGCTGGGCTTGCTGTTGATTCCTGCCCTGGCCTGCGATGCGGCGGGCATCCGCCTGGGCTACGGCGGCGGCTGGTACGACCGGCTGCGGGCCGAGCCCACCTGGGCCCAAGTGCCGGCCCTGGCGGTGCTGCCCCGGGGCTGCCGGGTTGAGCGGCTGCCACGCGACCCCTGGGATGTGCCCCTGCATGGCTGGATCGATGAAGACGGCCTCGGGCTCCCTTCTTAAGGGAACTGTTCTTGTGGAAACTGTTCTTGACGGGACCATTCTTGACAATGCCTTTACACGGGACGCACTGCGAGCAGCTATTTGCCAGGATCAACGCATAGAACAGGCCACGCCTTGGATCTCAAAGCTTTTACTGCTCCCTGCGGCTACGCCTCGGTCCCAGAAAGGGTCTTGGCTGCCGAACTTCAGGAGCGCGGCCAAAGCCACGATGCCCTCTCGATGATGGTGAGCTCGATGGTGCGGATGGTGCAGGCCGGCAAAAGCAGCGATAGTCGTTGGCAAGCTTCCTGATTCAGCCATGAATCTGCGTGTAATTCCGGCCCTGCTGCTGCTTGCCAGCGCCGCCCCGGCCCATAGCCACGCGATTGAAAGCAGCCTGGAGCGCATAAGCAGCCTCACCGATCAACTGGTGCTCGACAGCCGTTTCGGCAATGGGGAACCCGCCGATGGTGCGGTGGTGCGGCTGGTGCCGCCCAACGGTGAACCGGTCGAAGTAGGTCGCACCGATGCCAGTGGTCAACTCCGCTTCCAGCTGCCTAGCAATGCAACCTCCGCCTGGGAGCTACAAGTAGACCGCGGCCCAGGCCACCGCGACTATCTCGAGCTACCAGGGGCAGCACCGGCGCTTTCAACGGGCTTCAACAGCTCCCGACCAGGGCAAGGAATCCGAACAGAGCTGGCACTGCTCGGCCTCAGCGGCGCAGCAGGCGCCCTGGTTGGGGCCCTGAGCTGGCGCCGCGGCGGCCGGCGCTGATGAGCATTGCCCCCAGCGGCAGTCCGGCCCTAGACCGCATGGTGGAGCGACTCGCCAGCACCAGCGATCCCCGCCGCCGCTACGAATACGTGCTTTGGCTGGCCAAAAAGCTCGAGCCCCTGCCCGATGAATTTCGCCACGACGCCTTCAAGGTGAAGGGCTGCGTTTCGCAGGTATTTGTGGTGGCGGAGTTAGTCGATGGCGCCCTGCACTGGCGCGGTGACTCCGACGCCGCCATCACCAAGGGACTGCTGGCCCTGCTGATTGAAGGGCTAGAAGGGCTGACGCCGCAGCAGGCCACCGCCATCGATCCGGCCTTCATCGCCGCCACCGGCCTGCAGGCCAGCCTGACTCCCTCAAGGGCCAACGGCTTTCTCAACATCCTGCGGCTGATGCAGGCCCAGGCCCAGTCCTTGGCGGCCACCACCTAGGCCAAGCCAGTTGATTTCTAGGATCGACAAATTGATACCCCCCAACGAATGACCATCGGCATCGGCTTGCTCGGGCTCGGCACGGTGGGGGCTGGTGTGGCAGCCATCCTGGCGACCCCGGCCGGCCGCCACCCGCTGGTGGGCGAACTCGAATTGCGGCGGGTGGCCGTGCGCGACCTGAACCGGCCTCGCACGGTGGAATTGGCAGCCGAACTGCTAAGCACCGACCCAGAAGCCGTGGTCGACGACCCGGCGGTCGACATCGTGGTGGAGGTGATGGGTGGCCTGGAGCCGGCCCGCTCCCTGATCCTGCGGGCGATTGCAGCTGGCAAACCGGTAGTAACCGCCAACAAGGCCGTGATTGCGCGTTATGGCGAGGAGATCGCCGCCGCCGCCGCCCGCAGTGGGGTCTACGTGCTGATCGAAGCCGCCGTAGGTGGCGGCATCCCGATCATCGAGCCCCTAAAGCAGTCGCTGGGAGCCAACCGGATCCAGCGGGTGAGCGGCATCATCAACGGCACCACCAACTACATCCTCAGCCGCATGGCGGCTGAGGGGGCCGCCTACCCAGACGTGCTGGCCGACGCCCAGCGGCTGGGCTACGCCGAAGCCGACCCCGCTGCTGATGTGCAGGGGGGAGATGCAGCCGACAAGATCGCAATTTTGGCGGGCCTGGCCTACGGCGGTCCGGTGCCCCGCGAGGCCATCCCAATAGAGGGGATCGACCAGCTCGATGCCCGCGACATCGCCTACGCCGAGCAGCTTGGCTATGTGGTGAAGCTTTTGGCCGTGGCCCAGGCGATGCCAAGTGAGCAAGCCGTGCAGCTCCTCGATGTGCGCGTCCATCCCACCCTGCTGCCCAAGGCCCATCCGCTGGCCGGGGTGAACGGTGTCAACAACGCGATCCTGGTGGAGGGAGACCCCGTGGGCCAGGTGATGTTCTACGGGCCCGGGGCTGGAGCAGGACCCACCGCATCGGCGGTGGTGGCCGACATTCTCAACATCGCCGGCATCCGCCAGGCCACTGGCGGCAGGGGCACTCAGGCGCCCCTCGATCCCCTGCTGGCCGCCGGCAGCTGGCGCGACTGCCAGCTGGTCGAGAGTGCCGTAACCAGCCACCGCAACTACTTGCGGCTGCGCACCAGCGATCGGGCCGGCGTGATCGGTGCTATCGGCACCTGCTTTGGCGAAGCGGGGGTGTCTATTCAATCGATAGTGCAGTTCGAAACCCAGAGCGCCGGCGGCGCCGAAATCGTGGTGATCACCCACGAGGTTTGCGAAGCCAACTTCCGCCAGGCCCTAGCCGCAATCGAGGCCCTGACAGATGTTCAGGCCGTGGCCGCCTGCCTGCGCACCCTGTAGCAGCGGGCCTGATTGACTCCATCAGGTCTCCAAATCGCCATCAACTGGCCACTGGGCCCAGCGGCAGGCCACAGTGGGGGCATAAATCGAAATTAATTATTAAGACCCCAGCGGGGTCTGATCTGAAGGGGCCAGTGCTGCGGCAAGCCCTGTCGAGATCCCCACACTCAGGCCGATGTTTGTAGCGAGACGAACAGTGTCCAGCCCCTGTCCCCCGCAACATCTGCCCAGCAAGTACCAATCAGTTAGCACCTAACCCCATGACCGGCCCCACCTGCTCCAGTGCCCAGGCCTCGAGCACATTCAACCTTCACCAAGGCGCCTGCGTGCACCTTGAAAGCGATGAGCAGCTCTACCAAGTAATTGGCGTCGACGACCACCACGACCGCTGCTGGCTGCGCCGCTGGCCCCTGGCGCGCCAGGGATCGGAAGTGTTTGAAATTTCCCTGCAACAGGTGCGCCCTGCCTGGCCTCATCGGTCTTGAATGGCGTTGATTTGATGGCCGCCCCTTGCCCCGCGCTCCGCGGCTGACGCAAACCCTGGCAGCAGCCCTGCTGACCAGCGGCCTGGCAGCTGGCCTGACTCTCTCCGGCTGCCGGCCCAAGCACGAGGCGTCGGCCAACCGGCTGGTAGTTGCCAGCAAAAACCGCATCGACACGGTTGATCCAGGCGGCGCCTACACCTTCGGCGCCATGCAGCTGCTGAGCGCGATCGGCGATCCGCTCTATGCGGTCAATGCCGCTGGCCAGCTGGAGCCGCGTCTGGCAGTGGCGCTGCCCCAGCTGAGTGCCGACGGGCTCAAGGCCCAGGTGCAGCTGCGCCAGGGCGTGCGCTTTCACGACGGCACGCCGTTCAATGCCGCGGCCATGGTGTTCAGCCTGGAGCGCTTCCTAGCCATCGGCAAGCTCAGCTACCTGCTGGGCGATCGGGTAAGCGCCGCGCGGGCCGTGGGGCCCTACACAATCGAGCTGACGCTCAAGCGCCCCTTCAGCCCCCTGGCCGAGCTGCTCAGCGCCGTCAACCTGACGCCCCTCTCCCCCAGCGCCTACAAAAACCATCGCGATCGCTTCCTCAATGACCGCTTCGTGGGCACCGGGCCCTACCGGCTCAGCTTCTTCACAGGCCAGCAGCAACGCCTAGAGCCGTTTGCGGGGTATTGGGGGGCCAAACCCGCCAATGGCGGCATCGACCTGGTGTCGCTCAGTAATTCAACCGCCCTCTACGGCGCCCTACAGAGCGGCGAGGTGGATGTGCTGCTCTCGACCAGCCTCGAAATCGACCAGCAGGCCGCCTTGCAACGCCAGGCTGCAGCTGGCAGCCTGCAGGTGGGCAGCGGTCCGGCACTGGAGATCGGCTACCTCACCCTGCTCACCGACCAGCCGCCCCTCAACGATCCCCGGCTGCGCCAAGCAGTGGCCTATAGCCTCGATCGCAACACCATCAGCCGCCGGGTAACCCTGGGCCTGCGGCCGCCCCTGCGCGATCTGGTACCCCCCAGCCTCAAGGGCTCCGACCCCCAGGCCTGGCCCAGCTACAACCCAGCCAAGGCCCGCCAGCTCTACCGCCAGGCCGGTTACTGCCAGGGCAAGCGACTGGCCCTGCCGCTCACCTTCCGCTCCAACATCCCCGCCGACCGGATGTTTGCCCTCACCTGGCAGGCCCAGCTGCAGGAAGATCTGGGCGATTGCGTTGAGCTCGAGGTGACCGGCATGGAGGCCACCACCGCCTATCGCCAACTTGGGGAAGGGAGCTTCCCGCTAATCCTGCTGGAGTGGATGGGCGACTTTCCCGATGCCGACAACTACCTGGTGCCCTTGCTGGGCTGTGAGGAAGCCCAAGGGGAGCGCTGTCTCAAGGGGGCCAGCGCCGCCAGTGGCAGTTTCTGGGCCAAACCCGGCCTGCAACAAGACCTGGAGCGCAGTGCTTCCGTAGCCGGCCCCGCCCGCGCCGCCCTGTTGCGCCGCATCCAGCGCCAAACGGCAGCCGCCAACCCCTACCTACCGGTGTGGCTGGTGGCACCGCGGGCCTGGGCCCAGCCCAGCATCAGCCAGCCCCGTTTCGATGGCTCCGGCCGCCTATTGCTACAGGAATTGACCCGTAAGCAGACCCCCCAAGGGAGCACCAAACCATGAGCCGCCGCCGGGCCCTTTTGCGCTACCTGGCCGCCCGACTGGCGCTGGCGCCATTGATGTTGTGGCTGATCGCCAGCCTGGTTTTTCTGCTGCTGCGGCTGGCGCCTGGGGATCCGATCGACGCCCTGCTCGGCACCCGCGCTCCCGAAAGCGCCCGCGCTGCGCTGCGGGCCCAGCTGGGCTTGGATCAACCATTGCTGCACCAATACGGCAGCTTCCTGGGCAAATTGCTGCATGGCGACCTGGGCACCTCGCTCACCAACCAGGAACCGGTGACGGAAGTAATTCGACAAAGCCTGCCGGCCTCCCTGGAACTGGGGGTGGTAGCCCTGCTGCTGGCTGCCGTTGTGGGTCTAGCGGTGGGCTTTTCCGGCATTGCCCGCCCGGAAGGCAAGCTCGATCTAGCGGGCCGGCTCTACGGAATCGGCACCTATGCCCTACCGCCCTTCTGGGCCGCAATGGTTGTGCAGTTGGTGTTTGCGGTGTGGCTGGGCTGGCTGCCAGTGGGGGGGCGCTTCCCGCCCACCTTGCTGCCGCCCGAGGGCAGCGGCTTCTACCTATTTGACAGCCTGCGCAGTGGCCTGGCCACGGGCGAATGGCAGCAGCTGCTTGGGAGTGTGCGCCATCTGGTGCTGCCAGCGGCCACCCTGGGCCTATTGCTTAGCGGTATCTTCGCCAACTCGCTGCGACTCAATCTGCGCCGCAGCCTCGGCTCCGATTACGTGGAAGCAGCCCGCAGCCGCGGCCTGGGCGAGGCCCGGGTGGTGCTGCGCCACGCCCTGCCAAATGCCCTGCTGCCGGTGCTCACGATCACGGGCATCACGGTGGCGTCGCTGATCGGCGGAGCGCTGCTGATCGAGGTCACCTACTCCTGGCCCGGCATCGCCTTCCGGCTGCAGGAAGCGATCGGCCAGCGCGACTACCCGCTGGTGCAGGGCATCGTGGTGGTGGTGGCCGGCCTGGTGGTGCTGGTGACGGTGCTGGTGGATCTACTGGTGGCCGTGCTCGATCCGCGCATCAAGTTCTGAGGCTTGTCTCTGAGGCTCAACCCTGAGCCTTAAACCTGAGTCTTAAACTTGCAAAATCCTTGCAAATCGGGAGCCTTGCTCCTGAAATGCAAGGATAAATAGTGTGGAAAAGCAGAGGAACCTGTGCTGCAGCGGCAGAAGCTGGCCTTGGTGCGCGAGCGGCTGAATCAGTTTCCCGCCGTGGCTCTGCTGGGCCCCAGGCAGGTGGGCAAAACGACGCTCGCGGAACAGATCGCCGCTGATCAAACGAGTCTCTATCTCGATCTGGAATCGCCAGGCGATCGAGCCAGGCTGAGCGACCCCGAGCTGTATCTGAGCAGCCATGCCGACAAGCTGGTGATCCTGGATGAGGTGCAACGGCTGCCCGAGCTGTTTGCCGTGCTGCGGGGCCTTATCGACCAGGGCCGCCGCAGCGGCAGGCGGAGCCATCGCTTTCTGCTGCTGGGTTCCGCCTCCCTCGATCTGCTGCGCCAATCGAGCGAATCTCTGGCGGGACGCATCGCCTACCTGCAACTGGAGGGTTTCAACCTGCTGGAGGTGGGAGCACCGCAGCAGGAGCTGCTGTGGATTCGCGGCGGCTTTCCGGAGAGCTTTCTGGCCGGTGATGAACCCGGCAGCGTGATCTGGCGCAGCAACTTCATTCGTACCTACCTAGAGCGGGACATTCCCCAGCTCGGTGCTCGGATCCCAGCGGAAACCCTGCGGCGCTTCTGGACCATGCTGGCCCACGACCAGGGAGGCCTCCAAAACACCGCCCAGCTGGGCCGGGGGCTTGGAGTGGATGGCAAAACGGCCGCTCGCTACCTAGATCTGCTGGTTGACCTGCTGCTGGTGCGACGTCTGCCACCATTCCAAAGCAACACCGGCAAGCGGCTGGTGAAATCACCCAAGGTGTATGTGCGGGACAGTGGCGTGCTGCACACCCTGCTGGGCCTGGACAACCGGGAAGCGGTCCTGGGCCACCCGGTGGCCGGTGGCAGCTGGGAGGGCTTCGTGATCGAGCAGCTGCTCAGCGTCGCTCCCGAGCGCACACAGGCTTGCTTCTACCGCAGCGCTGCCGGAGCTGAAATGGACCTGGTGCTGGATCTGCCTGGGCCCGAGCGCTGGGCGATCGAGGTGAAACGCGGCCTGGCCGCGAAACCAGGCAAGGGGTTCCATCAGGCCCGGGCCGACCTGCAGCCGAAGCGGAGCTTCCTGGTTTACGCCGGTGACGAGCAATACGGCATCGGCGATGGAATCGAGAGGATCAACCCCAGCCAGCTCTGCACCTTGCTGCAGGCCAGCCGCTGAAGCTCACTCTGGCGGCAGCAACCCCTGCCAGCGGCGAGCCTGGTGGCGATCGAGCACATAGGCCCGGACGCCGTCCTGTTCGCGCCGCTGGGGGGAAAGCAGCAATGGGTGCTCAATGCCTTGCAGAAATTCGCTGGTGACGTTGAGCAGCAGCGCCTGCACCTTCAGGGGCTCGATGCCCACCAGCTCCTCACCGAGTCGAAACAACGCTTCCCCCCGGTTGTCGATACGCACCGGTGAGAAATGGCTGGCCCCCTCCACCAGCACCAGCCGGCTGTGGGGATGGGTAGCTCCAGCAAACACGGCCAGCTGCTCCTGCACCGGAGGCGTCACCAGATCGAGACTGCCGCCCACCAGCAGCACCGGCACGTTGAGGTCTTGCAGGCCGCGGTGGGGCCAAAGCAGGCTTCCGAAACCATTGAAGGCAACCACTCCCAGCAAGGGCGTGGCCTGGGACCGCAAGGGGCCTGCGCTGGCGTCGCCATCACCGGTGATCCGAGGCAGCTGGCACTGGAGCAGCCGCGACAGGTTGGTGAGCGGCAAGGACGCCAGGGCCAGCTCACAACGGCGACCAAGTCCCCGCTCCGGCACCAGGCCAGCCCCCATCAGCGCAGCCAGGCCACCAAGCGAGTGCCCCCCCAGCACCACTCCCTGCTCCCCCGCAGGCGCCGGGCCCAAAGCAGGCAGCTGACCCTCCCGCTGGGCCTCAAGCACGGCCTGCAGATCTGCCAGGCGCTGGGGCAGGGTTTCGGCCCCGGGCGGTGGGGCATCACCAAGCAGCGACGCCTGCAGTGCCTGCTGGTCGCTGCCGGGATGGACCACCACCAAGACGGGCCAACCCTGGTCGGCAAGAGCCGCCGCCAACCAGCTGAGCTGGTCGGCGCTGCCGCCCAGGCCCGGCATCAGCAGTAGCCAAGGGCCACGGCGGGCCTGCTGGGCAGGCCATAGCTCCAGAGGCAGGGACGCCACCCGATGGGGCACCGGCAACTGCAGGCGCTGGGGCTGGCGCCGCACGGCGCTCGTAAACCCCAAAGGACTGGAGCTACGCCGGGGCAGGGACAGCTGGCGCAACCGCTGGAGGGCAGTGTTTTGCCGCTTCAGCTGGCTGCGCCACTGTCCAGCCAGCTGAAGCGCCCCATCGAGGCGCAGGGTGACGCTGGCCACAGGCAGGGCCCGCAGCAGCTCCAGGGCGGAGACGCTGCTCTGCCGCTCCAGCAACTGACGCAGGCTGCTGAGCAGCAGCGGTGCCGTACTGCGGTCATCAGCACCGGTGGTGAGCAGGCTGCCGGCTTCTTTAAGCATCTGCTCACCGGTCCAGCTGTTGAGCAGCTGCAGCCCAAAGCTGCGATCCCGCAGCAGCGGCGCCTGCAGCAAGCGGACCAGGTCGCGGCGACTCTGGGAATCCAGCAGCATGAGCCACGCTTGCAGGCCATTCCCTTCCTGCTCGGGCTGGCGAGTCCAGGACTCCAGGGCCGCCAGGTCGATGGGCAGCGCCAGGCCATCGAGTTGCAGCACCAACTCTTCGGCAGCCCGAGCCGGCATGCAGCCCATGGCCAGAGCTCCGGTAAAGCAACACCAAAGGCGTAACGAACGGCGAGCCAAGGCCAAAGGCGAGGAGTTCTTATTCTCCCGCGCCAGGGCGCCAGACTCCCCTCACTTAGCTAACGGCCCGTTTGCGCCCCTTCCGTTCCGCCAGTGCGCCGCGGTCCGCCAGTCCGGCACGGTCCGGCTGGCTGGGCCAGTTTCCGGCGGCACTGCGCCAGGTGGCCCTAGTCCGACTGGTGGCTTCGTTTGGAGCCGGCGGGGTGCTGTACCTAACGCCGATCGTGTTCCACCAGGCGGCCTTCAGCGCCCAGTCGGTGACCCAAGGCTTGGCGCTGGCGGCGCTGGCGGGCACGGCGGGTCGTTTCTTGAGCGGCATGCTGCTGGATCGGGGGCTGGCCTGCTCGATACCGGTGCTACTGGCCGCCCTGGCAGCCCTGCTGGGGGATCTGCGGCTGTTTGGCACGGCCAGCTTCCCTGGCTACGTGCAGGGGCAATTGCTGATCGGCATCGCTGCCGGGCTCTACTGGCCGGCGGTTGAGCTGGCGGTACCCCTGGGCTGCCGCATGGGGCCTGCCCCGATTCCCACCGCCCGGGGCTATGCATTGGTACGCAGCGCCGATGCGGCTGGGATTGCGGCTGGAGCCCTGCTCGGGGCGCTGCTGGCCGCAGCCGGCCGGCTGCGGGGCATCTACCTGATCGACATCATCTGTCTGCTGGTGGTGGTAGTGCTGCTGCTCAGGCAGCCCCTGCAGCGGACTATCCCTACCAGCTTCGATCCAGCCGACCACACCCCCTGGCGCCAATGGTTGCCGCCACTGCTGCCGCTACTAGCGATCAGCCTGCTGGCCACCTCGCTGCCGGCACTGATGCAGAGCGCCCTGCCCCTGGACCTGGTGCGCGGCGGCCTGGAGCGGGCTGCCATGCCCGAAAGCCTGGGGGCACTGCTGGTTGGTCTGCAGCTGGGCGTGCTGGTGCTGATCCAGTGGCCGGTGGGTCAGGCCCTGGCCAAGCGTCCGATAGCGCAGGGGCTGGGGCTGAGCCTGGCCTGCTTTGCCATGGGCACGGTGCTGCTGGCCTTTTCAGCCCTAAGCAGCCAGGGGCTTTGGCTGGTGCTGCTGGCCCAGCTGCCCCTGGCCCTTGGGGCAGCTGCTTTCCTGCCGATTGCCACCGCAGCGGTGATCGAGCTCAGCCCCAGGGAGCACCAAGGCTTGGCCATGGCTCTTTTTTCCCAATGTTTTGCCCTGAGCGCTCTAGGGGCGCCACTGCTGGCCGGCTTAGCCCTCGATGCCCAAAGACACGCCGGTGGCTTCTGGATCGGCATGACCCTGCTATGCCTGGCTGGCCTCAACCTGGTGAAGCGGCTCAGGCCGAGGCCAGCTGCGGATTTTGGATCTGACGGGGTGAGCTGAAACACATGTCCAAAATCTGAAACCCCGTCCGAAATCTGAAACCCAGTCCGAAATCCGTACAGGCTGTGAAAGTTGTACGAGTTGTACTGATTAAGAGGAGGAGCCGAGCTTCAAGCTGAGGCCGGCGGTTCTTCGCGAGCGGTTGCCTTCTTAGCCACCCAGGCCTCGTGGGGTAGGGGCTCGGTTCCGTATTCCCAGTCGTCGTAGTCGGGATCGTTGCGGATCTTCTGGTGCAGCTCCTTCTGCACGTCAAAATCGTGGGGATGTCCAACATCCACGGCTTCTTCCGGCTGAGGGTTAGTTGGTTGGGGGGTAGTCATGGCTTATCTCTCAGCAAATCCATTCTGAAGCAGGTTCAGGCTCGGTGAAATGCCCCCAAGCTCACACGTTGAACAGAAACTCCATCACGTCGCCCTCAGCCACCACATATTCCTTGCCCTCAGCCCGCAGCCAGCCCTTGGTGCGAGCTTCCACCAGCGAGCCCGCCTCGAGGAGCTGCTTGTAGCCGATGGTTTGGGCGCGGATGAAGCCGCGCTCGAAGTCGGTGTGAATCACGCCAGCGGCCTGGGGGGCGGTCATGCCCGCCTGGATGGTCCAGGCGCGGGTTTCCTTCTCGCCGGTAGTGAAATAGGTGCGCAGCCCCAGCAGGTCGTAGGTGGCGCGGATCAAGCTCTGCAGGCCGCCCTCCCCTACCCCGAGACCCGCCAGGAATTCGGTGCGATCCTCCTCTGGCAGTTCGATTAGTTCAGCCTCCACCTGGGCTGAGATGCGCACCGTGCCCGCCCCTTCCTTAAGGGCCAGCGCTGCCACCTCCTCGCAGTAGGCGTTGCCGCTGGCCAGATCGTCTTCGCTGACGTTGGTGGCATAAATGATCGGCTTGGCGGTGAGCAGCCCCAGGGGCTTGAGCAGCGGGGCCTCCTCATCGCTAAGGGCCACATTGCGGGCCGCACCGCCGGCCTCCAGCTCCACCTGGATGCGCTCAAGGGCGGCATCTTCAAGCTGGGCCTCCTTGCTGGTGCGCACCTGCTTTTTGAGCCGCTCGCGTCGCTTCTCCACCTGGGAAAGATCGGCCAGGCCCAGCTCGAGATTGATCACCTCGGCATCGCGGGCCGGCCCCACCGAGCCACTCACATGGATCACGTCGTCGTTTTCGAAGCAGCGCACCACGTGGACGATTGCGTCCACCTCGCGGATGTTGGCCAGAAACTTGTTGCCAAGACCCTCTCCCTGGCTGGCCCCCTTCACCAGCCCGGCGATATCGACAAACTCCACCCGGGTGGCAATGATCTCCTTGCTGGAGCTGAGGGCAGCCAGCTGATCGAGCCTGGGGTCTGGCACGGAGACCACACCCGAATTCGGCTCAATCGTGCAGAACGGGTAGTTGGCGGCTTCGGCCTGGGCGTTGGCGACCAGGGCATTGAACAGGGTCGATTTGCCAACGTTGGGCAGACCGACGATTCCGGCTTTAAGCATGGCTGAAATCTACGGGCCGCAGGTCGAGGCGCCAGCAGCGAAAATAGAAGTCTCTGCCCCCAGCCCAATTTCCACCCCCACTGCAGTGCCGGTGATTTCCAGCTCGCCGCGCCGGCCCTGGCAGCGGCGGCGCCTTTGGGCCGCAGCCGCCGCAGGGCTTGTACTCGTAGCTGGCATAGGCCTCGTGCAGCGGCAGCGCGGCACCAACCGGGCCAATCTCGAGCCGTACACCGTTGTTGCAGCTGCGGGCAACCTGCCAGGGGTGGTGAGTGCCAGCGGCGAACTCGAGGCCGAAAAGCGCGTGAACGTCAGCCCCAAACGGCAGGGGGTGATCGAGGAGCTCTACGTGGAGGAGGGCAACCCGGTGGACCGCGGCCAGGCCCTAGCTCGCATGGATCAAGGCGACCTCGACGAGCGGCTCGCCGAGCTGCGGGCCCAGTTGCGCTCAGCCCAGGCCCAGCTGGCCCGCAGCCGCAGCGAGCTGGAGCGCAACGAGAGCCTCTACCGTCAAAACGCCATCAGCCTCAGTGACTTCAACAGCGTGCGCAGCACCTTCCTGGTGGACCAGGCGGCCATGCAGGCCAGCCGCCAACGGCTGCAGGCGCGCCAGGTAGAGCAAGCCGACCTCGTGGTGCGGGCGCCGTTCGATGGGGTGGTGACCCAGCGCTTCGCCGATCCTGGCGCCTTTGTGACACCCACCACCACCGCCTCGGCCACCGCCGGCGCCACCAGCTCCTCGATTGTGGAGCTAGCCCAGGGCCTGGAGGTGGTGGCCAAGGTGCCGGAAAGCGACATTGGCCGTGTGCAGCTGGGCCAGAGCGCCACGGTGCGGGTGGATGCCTTTCCCGATAAAAGCTTTGAAGCACGGGTCAAGCGCGTCACCCCCCGGGCCGTGAAGATCAACAACGTCACCTCCTTCGATGTGGTGTTGCGCTTAGTTGGCGAGCCCCCCCAGCTACGCATCGGCATGACCGCCGACGTCGGCTTCCAGACAGGTCAGGTGCAGGCCGACACCCTGGTGCCCACCGTGGCGATCGTCACCGAGGCGGGGCGGCCGGGCGTTCTGCTGGTGGGCAAGAAAAACCAGCCCACCTTCCAGCCGGTGGAGCTCGGCATCAGCAGCGGCAAGGACACCCAAATCCTCTCCGGGCTCAAAAGCGGCACCCGGGTGTTCATCGACCTGCCGCCCTGGGCCCAGAAACGCAAATGAAATGGGTGCCTGAGGAGAACCCTCAGGCAGCCAGGAAAGTGCGGGCAGCCTCCACGATCCGACCTGAAGCCTGGCCGTCGCCAAAGGGATTGTGGGCCCGGGCCATGGCCTCGTAGGCGGCCGGATCATCCAGCAGGTGGCTGGCCTCGGCCACGATGTCGGCGCTGTCGGTGCCGATCAGCTTGGCCGTGCCCGCCTCCACAGCCTCAGGGCGCTCCGTGGTGCGGCGCAGCACCAGCACCGGCTTACCCAGCGATGGCGCCTCCTCCTGCAGACCACCCGAATCGCTCAGCACCAAGGTGGCGCCGCGCATCGCCGCCACCAGCTGGTCGTAATCGAGGGGTTCCACCAGAAAGGCGCGGGGGTGGTCGCCGAGCAGGGCCTGCAGGGGCTCTCGCACGGTGGGATTGCGATGCAAGGGCAGCAGCAGAGCGGTATCGGGATAGCGCTCGAGCAGCTCACGGAAGCCGCGGCCTATGTCCTGTAGGCGCTCTCCCCAGTTTTCACGCCGGTGCACCGTGGCCAGGATCACCCGCTGCTTCTCAAAATCGAGGCCGGGCAGGGTGTACGGAGGCGCCTGCTCGGCCATCAACAGCAGGGCATCGATCACCGTGTTGCCGGTGGTCAGCACCGTGCCCACCACCCCTGAGGCCCGGCAATTAGCAGCCGAGAGGGCCGTGGGGGCGAAGTGCAGCTGGGCCAGCTGGGAGATCAGGCGCCGGTTGGCCTCCTCCGGGAAAGGATCGAGCAGGTTGTCGGTGCGCAGCCCGGCCTCCACATGGCCCACCGGGATCTGCTCGTAGAAGGCCGCTAGGGCCGAGGCAAAGGCGGTGGTGGTATCTCCCTGCACCAGCACCAGATCGGGCCGATGGTCGCCAAATTCCTGCTTCAGCCCCTGCAGCGCGCCGCAGGTGATGTGGGTGAGGGTCTGCTTGGGGGCCATCAGGGCCAGGTCGTGGTCGGCCGTCAGGCCAAACAAGCCCATCACCTGGCTCACCATCTCGCGGTGCTGGCCGGTGAGCACAACCCGAGTGCGGAAATCGTCGGCCTGCTGAAAGGCCCTGATCACCGGAGCCAGCTTGATGGCCTCCGGACGGGTGCCCAGCACGATCGTGACAAGGGGCTTGGACACCGAAGCGCTGCAGACCGTTTGATCCTACGAAGGTCGTCAGCAAAGGGTCCGGTGCTGACAGAAGCCGCAGCAGCAGCGAAGCTGGGCAAATATCGGTGACCGCAGATGACGACTTCACCCTTTCCTCCCTCTCCCCTTCCCCCGTCACCTTTCCCCCCAGCCGCAGCACCGCCAGCTGCGGCGCCCCCTGCCCCCACCCCAGACATTGGAACTGCCCCCAGCCGGGTAGATAACGGCAGCCAGCCCGACAGCCTCGAAGGCATCGTGCGCATCGCCAACGAAAGGGGCTACTCCGACGTGCACTTGGGAGTTGGAGAGGAACCCCGCTTCCGGGCCCGGGGGGAGATGGCTGGCACCGGTTGGCCCGTGACTGATGCGGCCACCTTCAGCGGCTGGATGAGAGAGATGCTCAGCCCCGTTGAAATCGACGCCTTCCAACGCGACAAGGAATTCGACGGCTCCCACGCCTTTTCCTTTGTGCGAGTGCGCATCAACCTGTTGGATTCGTTGCGGGGTCCGGCGATGGTGCTGCGGCTGATCCCCCAAAAGATCGCCACCATGGAAGATCTAAACCTGCCGCCAGTGCTCAAGGAGCTCGCGGCACGGCCCAAGGGAATGATCCTGGTTACGGGCCCCACCGGCTCCGGCAAGAGCACCACCCTTGCCGCGATGATCGACTGGATCAATCGCAACATGTGCCGCCATATTCTCACCATCGAAGATCCGGTCGAATTCGTACATGAAAGTCGCCAATCTTTGATTCGACACCGGGAGGTTGGTCAGCACACCAAGGTGTTCCACAACGCCCTGCGGGCAGCCCTTCGAGAGGACCCCGATGTAATCCTGATTGGGGAAATACGTGATCAAGAGACCCTGGCCACAGCCATCGAGGCCTCCCAGACAGGCCACTTGGTATTTGGCACCTTGCACACAAACTCCGCCGTCAAAACCGTAGAACGGGTGCTGGGCATGTATCCCCCTAGTGAACAGGACAGTGTTCGGCGTGCGGTTTCAGAATCACTGCTCGGCGTGATAGCCCAAGGACTCCTTAAAACAACCGACGGCAAACGGGCCGCTTATCACGACATTTTGATCAATACCGACGCCTGCAAGGACTACATCCAGCGAGGTGAACTCGATGAGATAGAGGAGATCATGAAGCGCAGCACTTTCGATGGCATGCAAACCGCAAATCAGTCGTTGCAGCAGTTGGTAGAAGCCCACCGGGTTACCCCAGAGGATGCGATAGCCCAAAGCCTCAAGCCCAACGAGCTGGCTCAAGCGCTACGCGGTCGCACCTGAGTCAGTGCTGCAAAGGTTTTTTAGTGGCTGGCCAGGCGGGCCATTAGCAGCACCGATAAGCCCACCGACAGACCCACCATTGCCAGCCGGCCGTTCCAGATCTCGGCTTGGGGGGTGAAACCGCGGCGCCAGGAATTGAGCTCAGTGGCACTCACCGGCTCAAACCCGTCTGACAACGGCTCAATATCGACGGTGGCTTGCAGCTCGTGCTCGCGGTTGAGGGTGGTCATTGGGCCGCACCAATACCGTATGGATTTCAGTTTACGACAATTAAAAGCACGGTTGTGATTCGTAAAGCAAGCCGGCTTGCTCCAGGGGCAGCCGGGCAGCCACGCCCAGGTCAAAGCAGCTGCTCTGTCCGCCGGCCAGGCGCTGGGCCCCAGCCACCCCGATCATGGCGGCGTTATCGGTGCAGTAGGCAAGCGGAGCCACCCGCCAAGCCAGGCCATCGAGCCCGCAGCGCTGCTCCAACAGCTGCCGCAGCCGCCGATTGGCGGCCACGCCACCCACCAGCACCAGCGTGCCCAGGCCCTGCTCACGGGCGCAGCGGCAACTGCGCTCCACCAACACCTGAGCCACCACCTGCTCAAAGCTGGCCGCTAGATCAGCCAGCGGCAACGGCTCGCTGCCTGCCCGGTGCTCAGCCTGATGCTCAGCCTCCAAAGCGCGCACCTGGCGCAGCATCGCTGTCTTGAGGCCGCTGAAACTGAAGTCGTAGGGATAAAAGCCGCCCTCCGGCCGCGACACCCGGCCCTTGGGCAAGGCAAAGCGAAGGGGGTCGCCGTTTTGCCCAGCCTCCTCAATCGCCGGACCACCCGGGTATCCGAGCCCGAGCAGGCGGGAGACCTTGTCGAAGGCTTCGCCGGCGGCATCGTCGTGGCTGCGGCCCAAGCGGACGTAGCGACCTGGCCCGTCAACCCGCAACAACTCGGTATGGCCGCCGCTGACCAGCAGCACCAGGTAGGGACCGGGGGGCAGGGGCTCGCCCAGCTGCACCGAGCAGAGATGACCTTCCAGGTGATGAACAGCCACAAAGGGCTTGCCATGCAGCCTCGCCAGGGTGCGGCCCGTGACCGAGGCCACCAGCAGGGCCCCCACCAGGCCCGGCGCGGCGGTGGCGGCGATGCCATCAAGCTCCGCCATGGTCACGCCGCTGTCGCGGCACACCTGCTCAATCAGCTGGGGCAGGGCCTCGACGTGACGCCGCGAGGCGATTTCCGGCACCACGCCACCCCAGCGGGCGTGCTCCTCCACCTGGGAGGCGACGGCACTGGCGAGCACCGTCTGATCACGCACAATCGCTGCCGCCGACTCGTCACAACTTGTTTCGAGGGCCAGAACCAATGGCATTGGACTTCTACAGCTCCCGTACTGTCCAGAAGTGTCATCCTGCCCCGCGGCCTTGCGTCCGATGCGCCGTCTTTTCTCCCGCCGACTCTTCGCGGTTCTGCTCTCCGCCTTCCTGTTGCTCGGCTTCGCCCCTGCGGCCAAAGCCGACGTGGCAGGACTGACCCCCTGCTCCGAGAGCGCCCGCTTCCAGCAGCGCGCTGCTACCGCCAAAACCGATCAGGCCAAGGCGCGCTTCGCGATGTACAGCCAGGCCGTATGTGGTGCCGATGGCCTGCCCCACCTGATCGTGGATGGTCGCTGGAACCATGCCGGTGATTTCATGATCCCTGGCATTGCCTTCCTCTACATCGCTGGCTGCATTGGCTGGGCTGGTCGCAACTATCTGCGCGCCATCCGCGGTGACAAGGATGCCGCCATGAAGGAGATCCAGATCGATCTGCCCCTGGCATTCAAGAGCACCCTGGCAGCCGCGACCTGGCCCCTGGCCGCCTTCGGCGAGCTCACCAGCGGCAAGCTGCTCGAATCCGACGACAAGGTCACGGTTTCCCCTCGCTGAGCGGTTTCCCCGATCTGAGCGCGACCGGATCCCGACTTCACCCCTCCTCTAACCATGAAAAAGTTCCTCACCACCGCTCCGGTGTTTGCTGCCATCTGGTTCACAGCCACGGCAGGAATTCTGATCGAATTCAATCGCTTCTTCCCCGACTTGCTGTTCCATCCCCTCTGATCAGACCCCTCTGATCAGAGGGGTCTGATCAGTCAATTCTGATAAGCCGCGGCCCCCCGGGGCCGCTTTTTTTTTGCCCGTGCCTAGCCGCCCTAGCCCAGCAGCTGCTCCAACTCAGCTAGGGCCAGCTCCAGTTCGCCGTTGACAAGCACCGCGTCAAATTCCGGCGCCGCAGCCAGCTCCACCTTGGCCCGCTCCAGCCGCCGGCCAATCGCCTCCTCGCTGTCGGTGCCGCGGCCGCGGATACGCCGCTCAAGCTCCTCAAAACTGGGGGGCTCAACAAAAATCTGGAAAGCCTCGGCAAAGCTTTGGCGCACCTGGCGTGCCCCCTCCAGCTCGATCTCAAGCAGCACGGGCCTGCCTGCAGCTAGCTGGGCCTGCACCGGTTGGCGGGGGGTGCCGTAAAGGTTGCCGGCAAATTCGGCCCACTCCAAAAACCCGCCCTCAGCCACCTGGCCTTCAAAGGCGTCGCGAGTCAGGAAAAAGTAGTGCTGGCCATCCAGCTCACCGGTGCGGGGGGCACGGGTGGTGGCTGAGATCGATAGCCAGATCTCCGGATGAAGTAGCAGCAGTCGCTGCACCAAGGTGCCCTTGCCTACTCCACTAGGGCCAGTGATCAAGGTGAGACGGCCGGGCAAGGCGCTCATGGCGGGCGACAGCTCTGGCCTGCAGAGTAGAAGCCAGCGTCCGTGTTGCCCTGCCAAGCCGTGTCCCCCTCCCGCCTGCAGGCAGTAGACGTCACGACCCTGCGGGCGGTGCTGGCCGAGTGGCGGCCGCTGCTGCTGCCAAGTCGCTTCGAGAAGGCCCAGCAGGCCAGCCCCCAGGCCCTGCAGATCGGCCTGCGCAGCCTTAGCGGTAGCCACTGGCTCGAGCTCAGCTGGCAGGCGGAAGCGGCTCGGCTGCACACAATCCCGCCGCCACCCCGCCAAGGGGATGGCAGCACCCTGGCCCAGCAGCTGCAGCACGGTCTCAAGGGTCTGGCCCTTATAGAAATCCAGCAGCAGGGCTGGGAGCGGGTGGTGGAGCTCGGCTTCGCCAGGCGTCCCGGTGAACCAGTGCTGCGCTGGCTGGTGGTGGAGTTGATGGGCCGCCACAGCAACCTGCTGCTGCTCGACGCCGACCGCCAGGTAGTGGCCCTGGCCCGCCAGGTGAAACCCCAGCAATCACGCCTACGGCCGATCGGCACCGGCGACCCTTACCAACCGCCCCCGCCCCTGGCGGGCGAGCCGCCGCGGCTGGAGGAGAGCTTTGGGAGCTGGCAGCGCCGTGTGCGCCTAGTGCCCCTGCCCCTGCAGCAGGCCCTGCGTGATGCCTACCAGGGCATCAGTCCGGCCTTACTGCGCCAGCTACTGCCCTGCGGCTGGGGCGAACTGAGGGTGGACAGCATCAGTCCGGAGCAATGGCAGCAGTTGTGGCAAGGCTGGCGCCAGTGGCTTGAAGCGGTGCAGATGGGGCGATTCAGCTGGCAGCTCGAACCGGCCGGCTACCGCTGCTGGGCTGGATCCAGCGGCGATACCCCTACCGCAAATCCAGCCCTGGCAATAAATCAAGGCATGGCCGCCTATTTCAGCGAGCACCTCGGCGCCCAGCTGCTTGTGCAGCAGCGCCAGCAGCTGCAGCACCGCTTGCAGGCCACAGTCGAGCGCGAAAGCCGCCAGGCCAGCGAGCAGCAAGCCCTGCTGGATGCGGTGCCTGAAGGGGAAGCTCTGCAGCGCCGCGCAGATGCCCTGCTCAGCCAGCTACAGCCGAGCCGCCAGTGCATTGAAGAGGCCCAGAAGCTCTACAAAACCGCCCGCAAGAGGCGGCGCTCGGTGGCGGCGATCACCCCCAGGCTGGAGCAGCACAGGCAGCGGTTAGCAAGCCTCGAAGCCAGCCTCACCTACCTAGAGCAGGCCGACAGCCTCGAGCAGGTGGGCAGCCTGGTTGCCGAGCTCGAAGCCCTACTGGCTGAGCGCGGCCAGCGCAAACCAGCGGGGGGTCGCCAGAAACGGCGGGCTGGGGCGATCGAGGGGGGGGCCCAACCCCTGGAGCTGAACACACCTTCCGGTTTGCCTGTACAAATTGGCCGCAACCACCGCCAAAACGAATGGATTGCCTTTCGCCAGGCGCGCCGCGGCGATCTCTGGTTCCACGCCCAGGAGCTGCCCGGCAGCCATGTGGTGCTGAAAAGCTCGGAGCGACCGGCTAGCGATGCGGATTTGCAGGCCGCAGCCGATCTGGCCGCTCACTACAGCAGGGGCCGAGGCAACCGGCGGGTGCCGGTGGTGATGGTGCCCTCCGAGGAGTTACAACGCATTCCTGGTGCAGCGCCCGGTACCGTGCGCCATCGTGGCGGCTCCGTGCTGTGGGGAGAACCTCAGCGGGCTCTTAGCCTGCTGATGGAGCAGAAACGATGAGCGCCGAACCCGAAATTTCAGCCAAGCGCCTCGCCTCACCCGAATCGGGGCCTGGAGAATTTCCAGCCGAGGTGGAGATGAGCCTGGTAGAGCATCTCGAGGAGCTACGCCGCCGAGTGCTGCGCAGCCTGCTGGCAGTAGTGATGGCAGCAGCAGCGTGCCTTGTTGCCGTTAAACCATTGGTGCGGCTGCTGGAAGTGCCAGCGGAGGGCATCCGCTTTCTGCAGCTGGCCCCGGGCGAATTTTTGTTTGTGTCGTTCAAAGTGGCGGGCTACGCCGGGCTCACCTTGGCCCTGCCCTACGTGCTCTACGAGGGTCTGGGGTTCGTGCTGCCGGGACTTACCCGTCGGGAACGGCGGCTGGTGGCCCCGGCGGTAGCTTGCTCGGCGGTGCTGTTTGCGGCCGGGCTGGCCTTCGCCTGGTGGGCCTTGGTGCCCGCAGCCCTGCGCTTCCTGGTGAGCTACGGCGCCGACGTGGTCGAACCGAGTTGGTCGATCGAGCGCTACCTCGATTTCGTGCTGCTGCTGATGGTGGCCACCGCGCTGGCATTTCAACTGCCAGTGCTGCAGTTGTTGCTCGGCGCCCTTGGCCTGGTGAAGGCCCAGCCCATGCTGGCGGGCTGGCGCTGGGTGGTGTTGGCAAGTGCCCTGGCGGGGGCCGTGTTGACCCCCTCCACCGACCCCGTAACGATGCTGCTGCTCTCCGGGGCGATCACGGCCCTTTACCTAATCGGCGTGGGCCTGGTGGCCTGCACCGAACGGCTGCGGCCTGCCTAGAGCAAAAATTCGCTGGCCCGGCCGGCCGGGATCTCCAACGCCAGACCCATTGCCTTGCCCTGTCTCGGTTTATCGGAGGTGGTGCCAAGCCAGCTGCGCACCTGATCAGCCGCCCCCAGGCCGTTCAGCAAACCCACCAGTTCCTCGAGCTTGCTGCGGTAGCCCTCCTCCGTGAGTGGAAAGGATTGCTGCTCTAAGTAAGCCCACATCACCTGTAGATAGAGGCGGCCGCGACGCTGCACCAGCTGCAGGTCGTAGGAAACCTGCCATCGGGTTTGCAGTAGATCCCAAACCTCTTGCGCAGACAGGGGCGAACCTGGCTCAGGGGGTGGGGGGAGGGCACTGGAGGGCAGGGGCACGCCCAAGCTCACGCGACGGATTGCACAACAGCATGTTGCAGGCCCAGGGGCCAGCCGGCTGCACCGCCCCGGAGCCGCACAGGCAAGGTTCATAATGGGTCCCACATTGTCCCGGCGCGTCTTCATGACCCAGATGCCAGCGAGCGCTTCAAATAGCGCCTCCAACGGTGATGTGCCCGGAATGGGCCGCCGGCAGTTCATGAACCTGCTGACCTTCGGGTCTGTGACCGGTGTGGCCCTGGGTGCCCTCTATCCAGTGGCTCGTTATTTCATCCCCCCCAAGGCGGCAGGCGGCGGCGGCGGCACCACCGCTAAAGACGAGCTCGGCAACAGCGTCACTGCCAGCGGCTGGCTCAGCAGTCACAAGGAGGGCGATCGCAGCCTGGTGCAGGGCCTCAAGGGAGATCCCACCTACTTGCTCGTTGAGGGCAATGACGCCATCGGCAGCTACGGCATTAACGCCATCTGCACTCACCTTGGCTGCGTAGTGCCTTGGAATAGCGGTGCCAATAAGTTCATGTGCCCCTGCCACGGCTCCCAGTACGACGCCACCGGCAGAGTGGTGCGCGGTCCAGCGCCCCTTTCCCTGGCCCTGGCTCACGTGTCTGTAGACAACGACAACGTCTTCCTCAGCCAGTGGAGCGAAACCGACTTCCGCACCGGCGACAAGCCTTGGTGGGCCTGATTACCCCGATCCAGCTTTTCTTCTCCCTGTCTGTCGCCTGATCTCGTGATGCGTCGTTCCCTTTCCCTGCTGCTCGGCTCCCTGATCGGCACCGCCCTTTCCCTGGTAGTGCTGCTAGGCGGCGCCAGCCCCAGCTGGGCCTATCCCTTCTGGGCCCAGCAGAACTACGCCAGCCCCCGGGAGGCCACCGGCAAGATCGTCTGCGCCAACTGCCACCTGGCCAAGAAGGCCACCCGGGTGGAAGTGCCCCAGGCCATTTTCCCTGACACGGTGTTCAAGGCCGTGGTGGAAATCCCCTACGACGCCAGCGTTCAGCAGGTGGCCGGCGATGGCAGCCGCACCGGTCTGAATGTCGGCGCTGTGGTGATGCTTCCAGATGGCTTCACCCTTGCCCCGCAAGACCGCCTCAGCGAGGAGCTGAAGGAGGAAACTGCCGGCATTTATTACACCCAGTATTCCGACGACCAACCCAACATCCTCTTGGTGGGCCCGATCTCCGGTGATGAGCACCAAGAGATCGTTTTCCCGATTCTTTCCCCTGATCCCGCCACCGACAGCAGCATCCACTTCGGCAAATACCAACTGCATGTGGGCGGCAACCGTGGCCGCGGCCAGGTGTATCCCACCGGCGAAAAGAGCAACAACGGCGTCTTCAACGCCCCCGTAACTGGCACGGTGTCAGCAATCATTGCCGGTGATAACGGCACTTCCCTGGTGGAGATCACCGCCGCAGATGGCACTACAGCCACTGAAACTGTGCCGGCTGGTCCCACCATCCTGGCAGCGGTTGGTGATGCAGTAGTTGCCGGTTCACCGATCACCAACGACCCCAACGTGGGCGGCTTCGGACAGGTTGATGCCGAGGTGGTGCTGCAAAACCCTGTGCGCATCTACGGTTTGCTGGCGTTCTTTGCCGCAATTGCCCTGGCCCAGATCTTGCTGGTGCTCAAAAAGCGCCAGGTTGAAAAGGTTCAGGCTGCTGAAGGCTTGATCTGAGCAGCGTGCTTGCCACCTTCACCTCCCCGGGGCCCCTGGTTTTCCAGCTGGGCCCCTTTGTCTTGCGCTGGTACGGCCTGCTCATCGCCGTGGCCGTGTTGCTGGGCCTCAGCCTGGCCACCCGGCTCGGCCGGGCTCGAGGCATTGAGCCAGCCCTGATTGCCGATCTCCTGCCCCTGATGGTGCTGGGAGCCGTGATCGGGGCCCGCATTTACTACGTCGCCCTCGAGTGGCGCCAGTATTCCGGCAACTGGCTTGATGCGATCGCCATCTGGCGCGGAGGCATCGCCATCCACGGCGCCCTGCTGGGCGGCTCCCTGGCCACGATGCTGTTCTGCCGTTGGCGCCGGCAGCCCTTCTGGCAGCTGCTCGATGTGCTGATGCCCGCCGTGGCCCTCGGCCAGGCGATCGGCCGCTGGGGAAACTTCTTTAATTCCGAGGCCTTCGGCTTGCCTACGGATCTTCCCTGGAAATTGCAGATCCCCGCGGCCAGCCGCCCAGCTGAATTTTTTGAGCAGCTCTACTTTCACCCCACCTTCCTCTACGAATCCCTTTGGAATCTGGGGGTGTGCGCCCTACTGCTGGGTCTATTTCGGGCCGCCAGTCGCGGCCGCATTCAGCTGCTGCCTGGAGCACTCAGCTGCGTGTATCTGATGGCATACAGCAGCGGCCGGGTGTGGATTGAAGGGCTGCGCCTCGACCCCCTTTGCCTGCTCTCCGAGCCGCCCTTCTGTGATGGCGGCCTGCGCATGGCCCAGCTGGTCAGCCTGCTTTTGATTGCCCTTGGTGGCGTTGGCCTCTGGTGGCTCTACCGCCGCCACCGCCCCCTGCCCGACCCCAGTGGAGTAACCACTTGAATCAAAAACCTGTCTGGATAGTTGGTGCCGGGCCCGGCGCACCCGACCTGCTCACCCTGCGCGCAGCCCGCCTTGTGGAGCAGGCGGAGGTGTTGGTGTGGACCGACTCCCTAATCAATCCCCAGATCGCAGCCCTGGCTCCGGAGGGCTGTGAGCAGGTGCGCACCAGCACCCTCACGCTGGAGCAGGTGATGGAGGTGGTGCTGGATCGGGCCCGTGCCGGCAAAACCGTGGTGCGGCTCCACGATGGGGATCCTTGCCTCTATGGCGCCATCGCCGAGCAAATTTGCCGCCTGGCCGATGCCGGTATCGGCGTGGAAGTGGTGCCCGGCTTGAGTGCTTACCAGGCCACCGCATCGGCCCTGCAGAGCGAGCTCACCATCCCTGGCCTGGTGCAGACGATCGTGCTGAGCCGCGCTGGCGGACGCACCGGCGTGCCGGAGCGGGAAGCACTGGAGCGGCTGGCCGCCCTGCGCGCTTCCCTTTGCCTCTACCTCAGTGCTCGCCACGTCGAAGAGGTGCAAACCGAGCTGCTGCGCCACTACCCCGCCGACACTCCTGTAGCCATTGGCTACCGGGTGAGCTGGCCTGATCAATGGATAAAGGTGGTTTCCCTGGCCGATATGGCCCGGGTAAGTCAGGAACGGCAGTTGATCCGCACCACCCTCTACGTGGTTAGTCCTGCACTGGCGGCGCCGGCTGAGGCCCGTTCTCGCCTCTACTCAGTTAGCCACAATCACCTCTTCCGCGGCGGCGCCAGCTGAAAAGGCATCAGCCCGCCTCGCCATAAAGCTCCCGGGCCAAGCGCTGCCGATCGAAGCCACAGCCCAGCCGCTCGACAATCGCCTCTAGGTCCCGGGCGGCATTCCCCAGGCAGCAGGTGCCCCCAGGGGAAGGGGTGACGTTGAACACAAGGCCAGGCCGGGCCGCGATGCTGGCCTCGCCGAGCATCAGCTTGCGGTTGGTCTTATCGATCAGCTGGGGGCGCACGCCGCCATAGCCCTCTGCGAAGCTGAGATCATCGAGGCGCATGTCGGGCACGATCTTGCGAGCATCTGCCAAAAACAATCGCCGCCTCAGCCAGGGCACCTCGAACAGCAGATTTTTAAAGATGTAATTGCGGATATCGGCGATGCGAAAGAGCTGCCAGAACACGGCCAGCACTGCCCAATCGAGCCGCAGCACCTTCAGAAACTCCCAAAACGAGGCTGGTTTGTAGCGCTCCAGCAGAGGCAGCAGCAGGGCGGTAGGGCCAAAACGGGTTTTGCCAGGGGCTCGCACGTCGGGGTCGCCGTGAATGGCGGCAAAGGGCAGCTTGTCGTTCTGCACCGTGTAAACCTTGCCCCGGAGCAAATCGGGCGTGAAGTAAAAGCTGCCGGCCACGGGCAGGCAGGAATACTCCAGTCCGTAGCCCATGCGCTGGGCCATCAGCAGGCTGTGGGCTCCGGCATTCACCACCACGTGCCGGGCCCAAACGCTGTGGGGCGCAACCGGGGTGCCATCAACAGCCAAACCGGAGCTGCAGCCGGGGGTGGGGGCCAGTTCCACCCGGTAGCCATCGCCCTCAGGCGTAATCGCGACCACGCTGGTGCCTAGCTGCAGCTTGAGCTGGCGCGGCGTTCCGGCAACCGCCGCCTCCGCCTGGGCCACGAACGAGGCTGATAGCTCCTCGTAGTCCACGGCGGTGTAGGTGCGGCGGATGCCGATCGCTACCAGCTCCTCCGGGCGCAACTCCCCCTGCACCAGTCCTACCTGGGGCTCCCACTCGGCGATCTGCGGCTTCTCGAGCAGCTCCATTGCCGGGAAGTGGGGTGAGAAGCGAGCAAAGCGCTCCCGCAGGAAGGTGCACTCGTGCTCGCCCACCCCCAGCACCATTTTTGGAGTGCGAAACACACAGAGCTCGCGGCTGGCTGGATCAAGCAGCTCGGCGAAGTTCACGATCATCTCGGCGGTGCGCTTCACCCGCACCGCCTTCTCGAGCGTGTAGTTGGTCTCGATGTCGCCGCAGTGAATCGTCTGGCTGTTGTTGGTGGCCTTGGAGTTCACCCTGGCCAGGGCGTCGTAGCGCTCCACCAGCAGGATGCGGCCCAAATCGGTGTAGCGAGCCAGCTCGAACAGCAGGGCCGTACCGCACACCCCGCCTCCCACGATCAAAACGTCTACTGTCTGATCAACATCCACTGACTCGCTCAAATCCACTGGCTGGCTCAAGTCCACCGGGGCGGTTGCTGGCTTGAGATCGGCTCGTTCGGGGTTGGCGCTCACGCAAGGCGACTAGCTCTTAGCCCATGGTGACCGATCGACTGCCTGTGGTGTTTTAAGCTCTGGAGGTGCGGGCGATTAGCACAGCGGTAGCGCACTTCCTTCACACGGAAGGGGTCACTGGTTCGAATCCAGTATCGCCCATTTCAACGGCTAGACCGTATCAATTTTGCCTGCAGAATGTCTAATTCTGCTGAGCTCGCTGTTGTGGTGTCGGATTCTCCTAACCCCGAGGCCCTATCCGCCCTGCGCTGCCTGGGGCAGACCCTGCGGCAGGGCCGGGAGGTCCAAGGTCTCGAACTGGCGGTGCTGGCAGCCCGTCTAAACATGGGAGTCGAACAACTTCAGGCCCTGGAAGAAGCCGACGCCTGTCGATTGCCGGAACCGGTATTTGTGATCGCCCAGGCCCGCAGAATCGCCAGCAGCCTGGCCATCAACATCGATGGCCCCCTGCAAACCCTGCGCGATAACGGCCAGTTTCAAGCCAAGCCGATCAAGGTGGCCAAACTCACCCAGCGCGCCCCAACCAGACCGGCACAAACCAGCGGCCGAGTGGCCATCACAGCAGCAATCCTGGTCGCCCTCAGCGGCGCCGGCGCCGCGGGCTGGCAGCAGTGGCAGCGTCACCAGGCCCGCCCAACCCAGCAGCAAAAGCAGCCCCAGCTGCTGAGCGAGATTTCCCCCGCAAAGAGGAGCAAAGAGAGAGAAAGCGGCAGCCTCAAGCCCGATCAGCTGCAACTGACGAGCAGCCAGCCCAGCTGGCTCGAAATAAAAACAAAAACCGGCACCACCCTGTTCCGTGGCACCTTCACAGGTGAGCGGAGCTTCCCCCTTGGATCAGGGCTTGAGGTGCTGGCAGGGCGTCCTGACCTGGTGCGCACCCAGATGGGAGGCGGTGCTCCTCAACCCCTGGGACCCATTGATCAGGTGCGTTGGCGCAACTTCAGGGCTCCGGCACCCTGAGACCAAGGCCGCAGGATTCCTGCACCACTTCAGCGCAGGATCGCAGGCTCCAGCGCTCCAAGCTGAGATCCGGAGCTGGCTCACCTGGGGCGGCCGCTAGGGGTTCCAGGTCAACGCAAACCGCATTTTGCCTTGATCTCACCAGCAGGGTCGCAATCACCGCAGCGGGCCGGCGATCTAGGGCCGCCGCCAACCGCAACAGCAAGGCCATCGACGTAACGGTGCGGCGCTGGTCGCGGTCTTCGATCAGCTGCCACGACTCATGGCGCTTCTTCGGCAGGCTGCGGCGGTGATAGCGGCCAATCGCCGCCACCATCAGGTGCTCGGATTCGGAGTAGCCCAGCAGCTCGCCGTGGCGGATCAAATACCAGCTGTGCTTGTGATATGCGGAAATATTGATGCTCTTGCCACAGGTATGCAATTGGGCGGCGGCCCAGAGCAGCTCCCGGCCCGGCCCCTCGTCGTGGTGCAGCAGCCCCCGCGACTGGTCGTAGAGGCTGAGGGCATGGGCGGCCACCCGATCGGCCCGGGCCCGATCGACACCAAAGCGCTGGGCCAGGTGCAGCACGGTGCGCTGGCGGATAGTGCTCTGGAAGGCGAAGCGATCTCCCAGCAGGCCGTTGCGCAGCATCCAGTCCACGATCAGGCCCTCCCGCAGGGCCCGATCGCAAACCACCAGCTCCCGCACGCCGAGCATCGCCATCGCCGTCTGCAAAATCAGGGCGCCGGGCACGATGATCTCGGCCCGACGGTCATTGATCGCGGGCAAGGCGCGGCGCTGCTCCGGCGTCATAGCCAGGAGCCGGGCGGTGAGCTGGTCGATGCGCTCGCGGCTGAGCCGGTAGCCCTGCAGCTTCAGCGGCGGCTTGGGATCTTCAGCAGCAGCCAGCGCCGCTAGGGCCATGGCTGTGCCGCTGGTGCCCACCATCAGCGGCTGTTCGCCCCGCCGCAGCGCCGCCTTCACCTCAGCTACGGCAGGGTCGAGGGCGCCCTGGATATAGGCCTGCAGGAAGGAGCGACGTTCAACCGAAAGGGGGTCCTGCTGACAAAACTCGCGCTGCAGGCGCACCGCGCCGATGCGGGTGCTGCTGAAGGAGCGGCCGTCGCGGCCATCGGCCAGCACCAACTCGGTGGAGCCGCCACCGATATCAATAATCAAGTGGGGCTGGTCGCCGAAAGCCATGCCCGAAAGCACACCCAAGTAGATCAGTCGCGCCTCCTCGGGCCCGCTCACCAGATCCACCTCCAGACCCAGTTGCTCCTGCAGCGCCACCAAAAAATCCCGGCCGTTGGGGGCCTCCCGCACGGCGCTGGTGGCCGCCGTGACGATCTGCTCCACCCCATGGCTAAGGGCCAGATCGCGATCGTGGCGCAGGGTGCGGAAGGCCCGCTCGATCGCCTCGGCACTGAGGTCACCGCTATGGGGATCCCTTTCGCCGAGCCGGGTGGTGGCCTTCTCAGCCAGCACCACACTGAAACTACTGAGCTCCGGATCCACCTCTGCCACCAGCAGGTGAATCGAGTTGGTGCCGATGTCGATCGCGGCTACCCGGCGGCGACCGGCCTGCTGAAGGTTGGGGGCCTGAACCATCGAGCTCGGCAACTGCCGCAGGGGCGCTACTTTGCCACCGACGGCCCATCCCTCCGGCACACCTAGGGTGCGGCACGACGAAAAGGGGGCATGGCCAACTCGATGCGCGGCACCCGTTTGGGGGCCTGGCTGGAGCTGGTGCGCTGGCACAAGCCCAGTGGCCGCCTGATCCTGCTGATTCCAGCTGGCTGGAGCCTCTGGCTAACCCCAAACGCCCCACCGGCGCCGCTGTTAGTGGGATTAATCGTGCTGGGAGGAATGGCCGTGAGCGCGGCCGGCTGCATCGCCAACGACCTCTGGGACCGCCGCATCGACCCCTTAGTGGAGCGCACCCGCAGCCGTCCCCTGGCCGATGGCCGCGTTGGTGTTGGCGAGGCGATAGGCCTGCTGCTGCTCAGCCTGGTCGTCGCCTTGGCAGTGCTGCTGGTGCTGATGTGGGGGTTGCCCGCCGCCAGTCGCAACCTTTGCCTGCTGCTGGCAATCGCGGCCCTGCCGCCAGTGCTGCTCTACCCCTCGGCTAAACGCTGGTTTGGTTACCCCCAACTGGTGCTGGCCATCTGCTGGGGCTTTGCGGTGCTGATCCCCTGGTCCGCAGCCACCGGCTCCCTGGCCGGCGGCTGGCCCCTGGCCCTGGTGTGGCTGGCCACCTTGCTTTGGACCTTCGGCTTCGACACGGTTTACGCCATGGCCGACCGGGATGACGACCGGGCCATCGGCGTGCGTAGCAGTGCCCTCAGCCTGGGCAGCCGGGCCCCCCTGGCGGTGGCAATCAGCTACGGCCTCGCCGCCCTGGCCCTGGGGCTAGCCGCCAGCCTGCAGGGCTGCGGCTGGATCAGCTGGCCATTGGGTCTGCTGGCAGCAGCCGGCATGCAGCGCGAAGCCGCCCTGCTGCGCCGCCCCAACCTGCCCCGGTCCGCCTACGGCCGCCACTTCAGCCGCCAGGTGCAGCTGGGAGGGCTGCTGCTGCTTGCCCTGGTGCTGGGGCAACTGCCATGAGCCAGGTCACACGTCAGCCCTCACCGCTGCGGCCAGGGGATCGGGTGCAGCTGGTGGCCGCAAGCTCGGCCCTGCTGGGCGAAGACGCCTTGGCGCGCCTGGAGGCGGGCATCGCCGTGCTGGAGGGCTGGGGGCTGGAGGTAGAGCGCACGCCGCTGCACGGGCGCCAGTGGGGCTATCTGGCCGGCCAAGACCAACAGCGCCGCGGCGACCTGGAAGCTGCCGCCAGGCGGGGCGCCGAACTGCTGGCCTGTGTGCGGGGCGGCTGGGGAGCGGCCCGGTTGTTGGAAGCACCCCTGGCCCTGCCAGCTCGCTGGCTGCTTGGTTTCTCCGACGTCACCTCCCTGCTCTGGGCCCAACTAGCCCAGGGGCAGGGAGGTGCCATCCACGGGCCGCTGCTCACCACCCTGGCCGCCGAACCCGCCTGGAGCCAGGAGCGGCTGCGGTGCCTGTTGTTTGGCGAACCCGTGGGCGACCTTCAGGGCGAGGGCTGGTGTGGCGGCAGCGCCGCAGGCCCCCTGCTGGCCGCCAACCTCACCGTGGCCACCCACCTGCTGGGAACGCCGTATCTGCCGGATCTGCGCGGCGCCATTTTGGTGCTCGAAGACGTAAGCGAAGCGCCATACCGAATCGAGCGCATGCTCACCCACTGGCGGCTGGGCGGTGGGCTGCAGCAGCTGGCCGGCATCGGCCTGGGGCAGTTCACAGACTGTGATGAAAACCCGGCCGAAGCAGATCGTTTCAGCCTCGAGCAGGTGCTCCGAGAGCGCACAAGCGATCTCGGCATCCCCGTGGTGAGCAACTTGCCCATGGGTCATGTGGCGGGCAATGCGGCCCTACCCCTAGGTGCCTGGGCCGAGCTCGATGGCAGCAGCGGCCAGCTGCGGATCAGCAGCGCGAAGCAAGCACCGCCGCTGCCACGGTGAGATCGAAAGGGGTGGTGAGCTTGATGTTGGAGGCAGGCGCCTCCAACACCTGCACCGCCAAACCCAGCCGCTCAAACAGGGCCGCATCGTCGGTGACGCTCCAGCCCTGCTCCGTGGCGGTTGCATGGGCAGCCCGCAGCTGCTGCACCGGAAAACCCTGGGGAGTTTGGGCTGCCCACAACCAGCTGCGATCTGGGGTGGCCGTGATGGTGCCAGCTCCATCCACCTGCTTGATCGTGTCGGTTACGGGGGTGGCGGCGATCACCGCTGCGCCTTGCTGCACCGCAGCGGCACAGCGGGCCAGCAGCTCCGGCTCGACAAGACAGCGAGCCCCGTCGTGGATCAGCACCCCACCAGCAGCTGCCGGCAGGGCCGCCAGCCCCCGGCTCACCGACTCCTGACGGGTGTCACCACCCTCAATCCACTGCACCGGCAGGTCAGGCTGAGCTTCAGCCACAATCGCCGCGATCGCGGCTGCATCAACGGGCTGGCCCACGATGCCGATCCAGCTAATGGCGGGGCAGGCGAGGGCTGCATCGAGGGTCCAGGCCAGCACCGACCGCCCCGCCACCGGCAACAGCAGCTTGTTGCCGGTGGCCCCCATGCGGCGGCCGCTGCCGGCTGCGGCGATCAGCAAATGCACAAGCGACTCCCGCGAGACGGGTCAATCCGAATCTGATCCATACAATCAGGCCGCCGAACCTGTGTCGTTTGCGATGCGCGCCCTGTTTCTGATTCCGGGCGGCAGCAGCCAGCAGCTGCAGAGTTTTGCAGCCGTTGCCGCCGTCGCCGACCAACTCCATGCAGGCGTCCAGGTGGTCTGTCCGTTAGCGGCGGTGCCCCTCTGGGGCCTGCATCCAGCCGTGGAACGGGCCATGCCCTTCACCTACGAGCAGGCAACCCTTGCCGATTGGGCCAACTTGATGGGTTCGGTGCGGGAGCCTGATTTTCAGGTGAGCCTCAATCTGGCGCCCAGCCGCCAGATGGATCTGATGCTGTCGATGAGCCACATCCCCACCCGGGTGGCCAGCAGTGGCTTCTCCGCCACCGAGCGGATCACCCCCATCGAGGGCGGCTGGGCCAACCAGGCCTTTGAAGCCTTCCTGCGGCCCATCGGGGTGCGGCTCGAGGCTGATTCTTTCCGGTTGCCGATCGCCCCGGCCGACCTGGAGGCCGCGAGCGCGGCCCTACCCAGTGGCGATGGACCGGCCCTGCTGCTGGCCCCCTCCGCTGCTGGCGGCGACTGGCCAGCCCAGCAATGGCAAGACCTACCCGCCCAGATCCGCAGCAAGCTGCCCACCCTGCGGACCGTGCGAGCACTAGCTGGGACTGGGGCTGGAGATATGCGTAAGCGCGCCGCCCAGATCGCTAGTGCCGATGTGGTGCTAGCCAGCGACCCCGTAGCCATCGAATTGGCCCTGCTGCTCGGCCTGCCGCTGGTGGCCCTAGGCCGGGATCCCGCCAGTCTGCCCAGCCGTGCTGGGGTGCAGGGCCTCGGCAGCGCCGCCAACCTCAGCCAACTTGGCCACGCCGAGGTGCTCGCCGCCCTGGGACTGGGATAATTGGGGTTCGGGGGATAGTCAGGCCATACGATCAGCGCCACAAACCCCAGTGCCGCGATGTCGAGTGCCGTGATGTCCAGCCCAGCCCCCCTGGCCGGCCAAGTGGCGCTGGTTACCGGTGCCAGCCGCGGTATCGGTCGCGCCATCGCCCTTGAGCTGGCAGCGGCCGGCGCCCAAGTAGTGGTGAATTACGCCAGCTCCCCCGATGCCGCCGAAGCGGTCGTGGCTGAGATCACTGCTGCCGGGGGCGAAGCCTGGAGCCATCGGGCCGATGTAGCCGATGAAGAGCAGGTCGAGGCCATGATCAAAGCGGTGCTCGCCAAGGGCGGCCGGCTCGACGTGTTGGTTAACAACGCCGGCATCACCCGCGACGGCCTGCTGATGCGGATGAAAACCGCCGACTGGCAGAGCGTGATCAACCTCAATCTCACCGGCGTGTTTCTGTGCACCCGCGCTGTGAGCCGGGCCATGCTCAAGGCCCGCGGCGGCCGCATCATCAACATCACCTCAGTGGTGGCCCTGATGGGCAATCCAGGCCAGGCCAACTACAGCGCCGCCAAGGCCGGGGTGATCGGCCTCACCCGCAGCAATGCAGCTGAATTTGCAGCCCGGGGTGTCACCGTCAATGCCGTTGCCCCGGGCTTTATCGAAAGCGACATGACCGCCGAACTCGACAAAGAACCGATCCTGGCGGCGATTCCCCTGGGGAGGATGGGCAGCGCCGCCGAGGTGGCCGGTGCAGTGCGCTTTTTGGCCGCCGACCCGGCTGCCGCCTACATCACCGGCCAGGTGCTGCAGGTGGATGGCGGCATGGTGATGCGATGAGAGTTTGGGACTTTCTAGTTCAAGACTTGGGAGGTCAAGACTGGCTAGTTCAAGAGCTTGTGAGCGGCTGAGCCAACTCCTCGCGCAGCCGGCGAATCCGCTGCAGCAGGCGCAGACGGCGACTGCGGGCGGTGATTGTCAAAAACAGCCTCACCGGCACATAAACCAAAGCCATCAACACCCCGGCCGCCGCCACGAGCACAAACACCATGGCGTTTGCAGTGGAACCCGGATCCAGCGAGATGGCTTCGTCCGCGCTCTCCAATGCTGTCTGCAGCAGATCCTCCATTGCTGAACCCTATCGAGCCTGGAGCGAATCAGTAGCCCAAAGCAGCAGCTTGATTCGGCTTTCCCCACCCCACTGCGTTAGCTAGGCGGTGGTCCGCTGTGGGACCCTGACTTCACTGAGTGTCCGCCGTTTTCATGGCCAAGCTGATCAGCTTTTCAGATGCCTCCCGTGGCGCCCTTGAGCGTGGTGTAAACGCCCTGGCCAACGCGGTGAAGGTCACCATCGGACCCCGCGGCCGCAACGTGGTGCTCGAAAAGAAATTCGGCGCGCCCGAGATCGTTAATGACGGCGTCACCATCGCCCGGGAGATCGAACTCGAAGATCCCTTCGAAAACGTTGGCGCCAAGCTGATGCAGCAGGTGGCCAGCAAGACCAAGGACACCGCCGGCGACGGCACCACCACTGCCACCCTGCTGGCCCAGGCACTGGTCCGCGAAGGCCTCAGAAACGTGGCGGCCGGCGCCAGCCCCGTCGTGTTACGCCGCGGCATGGAAAAGGCCACAGCCCAGATCGTGGCGGGCATCGCCGAGAGGGCCCAACCCGTCGCCGGTGAAGCGATTCGCCAGGTAGCCGAGGTGAGCTCCGGCAACGACGAAGAGATCGGCCGGATGATCGCCGAGGCCATGGACAAGGTGAGCGCTGACGGCGTCATCACCGTTGAGGAGTCCACCTCCTTGGCCACCGAACTGGAGATCACCGAGGGCATGGCCTTCGACCGTGGCTACAGCTCCCCCTACTTCGTCACCGACCAGGAGAGGCGCGAATGCGTCTTTGAAAATGCCCTGATCCTGATCACCGACCGCAAAATCAGCACCATCACTGACCTGGTGCCCGTGCTGGAGGCGGTTTCCAAGGGCGGCAGGCCCCTGCTGATCCTGGCGGAAGAGGTGGAGGGCGAAGCTCTCGCCACCCTGGTGGTTAACAAAAACCGCGGCGTATTGCAGGTTGCAGCAGTGCGGGCCCCTGGCTTCGGGGACCGCCGCAAGGCCATGCTTGGCGACATCGCCGTACTCACCGGCGCCACGGTCGTGAGCGAAGACCAGGCCATGACCCTGGACAAGACCGGCCTAGCCGAGCTCGGTCAGGCCCGCCGCATCACCATCACCAAGGACAGCACCACGATCGTGGCCAGCGGTGAGCACCAGGCAGTCGTTGCTGATCGGGTGGCCTCAATCAAGCGCGAGCTCGACAACACCGACTCCGATTACGACCGCGAAAAGCTCCAGGAGCGGATCGCCAAACTGGCCGGAGGGGTGGCCGTGATCAAGGTGGGTGCTCCCACCGAAACCGAGCTCAAGAACCGCAAGCTGCGCATCGAAGACGCCCTCAACGCCACCCGCGCTGCGGTGGAGGAGGGAATCATTGCTGGTGGCGGCTGCACCCTGTTGGAGCTGGCCGAAGGGCTCAACAGCCTGGCGGCTAGCTGTCAGGGCGATGAGCGCACCGGCGTCGAGATCGTCAAGCGGGCCTTAGCCGAGCCCGTGCGCCAGATCGCCCACAACTCGGGCGCCGATGGCGCCGTGGTGGCAGCTGAAATCCTGCGGCTGGGCAAGGGCTACAACGCCCTAACCGGCGTCTACGAAGACCTCCTGGCCGCTGGCATTCTCGATGCGGCCAAGGTGGTGCGCCTAGCCCTTCAAGACGCGGTCTCGATCGCCTCCATGCTGATCACCACCGAGGTTGTGATCGCCGATAAGCCCGAACCCGAAGCAGCCCCCGGCGGCGACATGGGAGGCATGGGCGGAATGGGTGGTATGGGCGGAATGGGCGGAATGGGCATGCCCGGGATGATGTGATTCCAGGCTGCTCAGCCGGCCAACACATCCCGTACATAGGCAGCAACCTGCAAATCGACCCCGGTGATTGCCGTGCCCACAACCACGGCATCAGCGCCGAGGTCGAGGGCTTGGCGGGCCTGCTGGGAGCTTGATATGCCGCCTTCGCAGATCAGACTCACCTCGTTGGGTAATTGCTGCCGCAGCAGGGGCAATAGATCCCAGGCTGGTGGCTTCTGGCCTGAGGTTGACTCCGTGTAGCCATAAAGGGTCGTGCCGACCCAGCTGCAACCCAGCTCGGCAGCACGCAGACCATTGGCAACGCTGTCCACATCGGCCATCAGCACAGCACCAAGCTCCCGCTGGGCGCGGGCGATCAGACCCTCCAAATTTTCACCCCCGGGGCGATAGCGCTCGGTGGCATCAATAGCCACCACATCGGCACCAGCAGCCCAAACAGCACGAATCTCCTCCCACCCCGGGGTGATGTACACCGAGCTGTCTGGGTAGCTGCGCTTCCATAGGCCCACGATCAGGGCCGTTGGGCAGCGCTGACGAACAGCGCCGATGTGCTCTGGGCTTTCTAGACGCACCCCAGAGGCGCCATTGCGCAAACTGGCATCTGCCATGGCGGCGATCACATCGGGATCGCGCATCGGAGATCCCTCGGGGGCCTGCACCGACACAATCAAACCGGAGGGTTTCACTCAGCTGGCCAGGGGAAGGTGAAAGTCATCGAGCTCTTCAGCATCTGGCAGCCAGGCCCGCAGGGAAGCGTGGGCAAAGGGGGCAGGAGCGGCATTGCGCGCTGCCGGAGCCAGGGCATCCTGCACAAGGGCCAGCACAGGCCGTTGCTCAACTGGTTGCTCAACTCGATGCACAACTAGTTGCACGCTGGGCTCAGGGTTGGTCTCCAGGCCAGCCTGGGAGCGCAGCCACTCAGCCGCCCCTACCCCTTGGCCCACGCATAGTGGGCCGGAGATCAGGGCTTCGAGGGCCGCCAGCCCCCTGCGGTGCGCCCACTGCTGCACCAGACGCTGGGCCATGGCCTGATCCCGTTCTGCAACCGCCGCCAGCAAACGGTCCCCTAAGTCGGGACGGTCGGACGGGGGGAATCTGGAGGGCTGCGTCACGAAAGGACCTGCTAGGTGAGCTTGCGATCCAAAAGCGGCCGAATCAGCAGGAACAACCCTGCGGCCAGTAAGGCGAGCACACCTAGGCAGGTGGCGCTGCTGAGCTGGCCGTAGGGGGCCTCCAGCACCACTGCGGTGAGAGAGACCTGTCCCGCATAGGCGGCACGAATCGGTTCTATCGCGAAGGTAAGGGGATTAAGGGCCGCTAGCCAGCCCAGCCAGGCCGGCATGAACGACAACGGAGCCAAAGCGGTGCTGGCAAACAGCAGTGGCAGGTTGGCCACAAAGATCACCGCAATCAGCTCGATGTGGCCTGGCAGCGCAAAAGCAAGCCCCAAGCTCAAGGCCGTGACTGCAAAAACCAACAACAGCAAGGTGACCAATACCAGCAGCAGCCCAGCTCCACCAGGCCAGCCGTAACCCAGCAATGCGGCAGTGCCCATGATCGCCAGGCTCTGCACCAAGCTCAGGGTGGTGATGTAGAGCACCGAGGCGAACACGATCGAGCTGCGCGAGCGCAGCGGCGCCACCAGCAACCGGTTGAGGAAGCCAAATTCGCGGTCAAACATCAACGGCAGGCCAGCGTTCAGGGCCGCACTGAAGGCCGTGAACACGATCACACCTGCGCCAAGGAAGCGGCCGTAGCTGATGCCGCCAGGCAGCAGGCCCGCCGGAGCCTTGGCAAACAGGGCGCCAAACAACACCAGCCAGATCAGGGGCTGCAGCACCCCCGCCACCAAGGTGGAAGGCCGGCGCTGCAGCTGTACGAACAAACGACGGGTGAGGGCCAGGGTTTCTTGACTGATCTCGGCCAAGGCGGATGCCTCGGGTTGGGGGCCTGGAAGGGTTGTGGTCATCACATGCTCGCTTTGCGTTCAGCCTTGGGATCACGGCTGCCGGCCACCGCCAGCTCCGCGTCCATCAGGGTGCGGCCGGTGGCCTGGAGATAGACATCATCGAGGCTGGGGCGGCTCTGGGCGAGGGCGAAAACCGGCAGGTCGGCTGCCGCCAATTGGCGGCGCAGCTGCTCGACAACGCCGTCGTGCTCAATCACCAGATTCAGGGAGTAGCCCTGGGCCCGGTTCACCACCACCTGGCGTACCCCGGCGCAATCGTGCAGCAGGCTGCGCACCCGCTCGGCTTCGTCGGCATCACTGAATTCACGCACCCTCAAGGTCACTCGATCGCCACCCAAGGCGGCCTTGAGCACAGCAGGAGCGCCCTCGGCGATGACCTTGCCAGCCTCGATGATCGCCAGATGGTCAGCCAGGGCATCAACCTCCTCTAAGTAGTGGCTGCTAAGCAGAACGGTTGTGCCGCCTTCGCGCAGCTGACGCAAGACGGACCAGATCGCAGCGCGACTCTCGATATCAAGGCCGACGGTGGGCTCATCGAGCACCAGCACCTTGGGGCTGTGCAGCAGGCCAGCGGCCAGATCGAGCCGGCGCCGCATCCCGCCCGAGTAGCTACCGCAACGCCGATCAATCCAGTCGGCCATGCCGAGCAGCTCGATCAGCTCGTCCATGCGCCGGTTCCGGGCAGCTGGGGCCAGGTGATAAAGATCACCCTGCAGCTGCAGCAGTTCGCGGCCGGTGAGGATCTTGTCGATTGCCACCTCCTGGGCCACGTAGCCCAACAAGCGACGCACCGCCCGGGGCTCGGCCAGGGCATCAACGCCGCCTACCCGCACGCTGCCGCTGTCAGGGGCCAGCAAGGTGCAAAGGATTCGCAAGGCGGTCGTCTTACCGGCACCGTTAGGACCAAGCAGGCCATAGAGGCTGCCGGCCGGCACTTGCAGGGAAAGGTTGTCGAGGGCAACGACGGCAGTTGCCGCCTTTTTGCCCCCGTAGCGCTTGCAGAGCTGCTGCAGTTCGATCACCGACTCAAGCCGCTCCAATCAGCCGACCAATGTAGGCAAGGCAGCAAAGGGGGCGTTGAACAGTTGGGGCCCAGCAGGGCTGCCTGCGGTAGGCGGGCCAACAAAAGCAACGCACAGATGCCGAATAAATAGAAAATCGACCAGCGGAACATGGCCTTGGCCCGTTGGGGTTCGTCAGGCTGGCTGCGTAACTGGGAGCTCAGCTGCAGCAGGCGGGCGTTGAAGGGCAGCACCATCAAGCCATAAAGCAAGCCACCCGTTGGCAGCGCCACGATCCCAAGCAGGCTCAAGCCAACAGTGGCCCAGGCGTAATGGCTGATAGCCCGAGTCGTAACCGCTACTCCCTTGACCACCGGAAGCATCGGGATGCCCACGGAGCGGTAATCGTCCTTGAGCAGCAGGGCAAGGGCCCAGAAGTGGGCTGGCGTCCACAACATCACCAGGGAAAACAACCACCAGGAAGCCCAGCCAAGGGAGCCGGTGGCAGCGGCAGCTCCCACCAAGGGCGGAATAGCCCCGGCCACCCCGCCGACCACGATGTTCTGACTGGTGCGCGGCTTGAGCAGGGCTGTGTAGAGCAGCACATAGCTGCAGAGCCCCAACAGGGAAAGGCTGGCAGCCAGCGGATTAACGCCCATAACCAGCACTGCCACCGACAGGATGGTGAGGCCAATGGCTAGGGCAAAGGCCTGGCGCTGGGCCAGACGACCAGAGGGGAGGGCCCGGCGACTAGTGCGCTGCATGCGCCCATCGAGATCCTGTTCCCAAAGGCAATTGAGCACTCCGGCCGCAGCCGAGGCCAAGCTGCCCCCCACCAGGGTGCAGATGATCGTGCTGGCGGCGGGTGCATCGCCACTGCTGAGTGCCATGCCACCGAGGGTGGTGGCGAGCAGCAGCGGTATGAGCCGGGGCTTGGCCACTTCAAGCCAGGCCGGCAATTTCACCGAGGGGCGGATCGCCGGGGCAACGGCGATTGGAGCTGTGATAGTTGCACTAACCATGAGCCACCTCGGAAGACGTTTGAGACATGGGCAAGGTCTGGCCTGAGTTGCCAAGGGAGCGGGCAAGCACCGCTGCCAGCAGAGCGACCAGCAGCGCTGCCAGCAGTTGGTGGCCGATCGTCACCAGCGGCGCCTGCAGCTGGAGCTTCAAGGTCCAAATGCCCAGGCTCACCTGGGCCAGCACCAAAACGGCCGCTCCCTGGGCGAGGCCGGGCAGTTGACCCTGACCTGGGGGCAACAGCAGGGTTGCTGCAGCTAGGGCCAGCACGGCTAGAGCTGCTGGCATGGCGAGCTGGCGGTGAGCAAGCAGCCAGCGGCAGCCATGGCCGGCACTAAAACACTGATCTGCCGCCCATTGGCTGGCCATGGTTCCACCCAGCAGGCACTGGGCGAACACCAGCACGAGAGCCAAGCTCGCCAGTAGCTGCCACCAAAGCGGAGGGCTGATCGAGGCCCTATTCGCCATTGCCAGGCGCTGGTAGAGGCCACTTGTGAGCGCAACCAGCAGCAAGGCCGTGGCGAGATGGGCAGTAACTAACGGCGCTGCCAGTAGCTGGGTGACGGTGAGAGCCCCCAGGCCCCCTTGAACCAGCACTAAAAGGAGGGTTCCAGCAGCCAGCCAGGGCAACCAAGCGGGCAGGCGTCGCCGCCAGAAAAAACTCGCTGCCGTAAGAACCAGCAGGGCCACTCCCACTACGAAGGCATCAAGGCGGTGAAACCACTCCAAAAACACCTGGAGATTCATCTGACGACCTGGCAGGAGGCGGCCGTAGCAAAGGGGCCAGTCAGGACAAGCCAGACCCGCCTCCATAACCCTGGTGGCACCGCCGATGCCAACCAAGGCCACCAAGGCCACCACTAGATGGGAAGCAAGTAAGGCGAGCCTCTGGATCAGAACAGGGTCCGGCCTGCTGCGAATGCTTGGGTTTAGGGGTGAATTGAGATTTGTCGTCACGGAAACGACCATCCCGGAGTCAAGAGAAGCTAACCAAGTTGTTCAAAACGAGGGACTCTTAATTGCCCAGATCACGAAGTGAAAACATCAGCCCTGCTTGCAAGCGGCTGAGGCGTTGATTTGCCAACCAAGGCAAAGATCGACCCGCACATCGCAGCCTGTGCCCATAGGCTGACTGGAAGCTCAAACAGCACCGTGCCAATTCGCACCGCCCTAGCTGTGCTCACGGCCACCACAGCCCTTGTGCTGACAGGGCTTTGGGTTGGCTATAACGTCAACATGCTGCCCCTGGGCGCCAGCAGCAACGCATCCACCTACGACGATCTATTTAAGGTTTTGTTCAGCATTGGCACCGTGCTGTTTCTCGGCATCGTGATCCTGCTGGTTTACAGCTTGTTTCGATTTAGGCGCCGCAGCGGCGATGTGAGTGATGGGCTGGCAATAGAGGGAAATCTGCCCCTGGAGATTGTTTGGACAGCAATCCCCGCAGTGGTTGTTTTGTTTGTCGGTCTATACAGCTACGACATTTATGAGCGGATGGGCGGTATGGCCACGCTCAACGATCACATGACTATGGATCACGGGGCCATGCAGCAAGTCAGTGTTAAGGAAGGGGATGCGGCTGGCCGGGTTTGGGGTGGTATTGGCGTAGCCGGCATGGACGCAGCGCCTGCTGGTCCGGTTTTACCTGTTGAGGTAACCGCTATGCAATTTGCCTTCATTTTTCACTATCCAGGCTCAGACATAACCAGCGGCGAACTGCATGTGCCCACCGGTCAACAGGTGGAGTTGCGCATGGAAGCCCGTGACGTAATCCATGCCTTCTGGGTGCCCCAGTTCCGTCTCAAGCAGGACGTAATTCCAGGCCAGCCAACCGTGCTCTCCTTTACAGCCACTCGGGCTGGCACCTATCCGATCATCTGCGCCGAGCTCTGCGGGCCTTACCACGGCGGCATGCGCTCCAACGTGGTAGTGCACGAGCCCGATGCCTACGACAACTGGTTGCAGCAGAACACCCCCAACCGCACCACCACCTGACGACCCGCCATGACTCTCGCCAACCCAAGCGATTTCGACGGCAACCTGCAACCCCAAGGCTGGCTGCGCTACTTCAGTTTCAGCCTGGATCACAAGGTGATTGGGCTGCAGTATTTGGTTTGTGGCTTCATCTTCTATTTGATCGGCGGCGCCCTAGCTGGGGTTATTCGCACGGAACTGATCAGTCCAATATCTGATTTTGTCAGCCGTGAGACCTACAACGAGGTGCTCACCCTGCACGGCACGGTAATGATCTTTCTTTGGATCGTGCCAGTCGTGAATGGCGCCTTCGGCAATTATCTGATTCCCTTTTATGTGGGCGCCAGAGACATGGCTTTCCCCCGTCTCAACGCAGTGGCCTTCTGGCTGATTCCACCTGCGGGCATTCTTCTTATAAGTAGTTATTTTATTGCTGGAGCGGCTGCCCAATCCGGCTGGACCGCCTATCCACCCCTAAGCCTCACCACCCCAGCGGCAGGCCAAGTGGTGTGGATATTGAGCGTGCTTCTGCTTGGTGGCAGTTCGATTTTTGGCGGCATCAACTTCATTGCCACCATCCTGAAGCTGCGGCGACCTGGGCTGAAGCTGATGATGCTGCCCATGTATTGCTGGGCGATGCTGGGCACCAGTATTTTAGTTGTGCTGTCGACGCCAGTACTGGCAGGCACCCTAATTCTGCTCAGTTTCGACATCATTGCCCACACCGGATTTTTCAACCCAACGATGGGTGGAAACGTAGTGGTTTATCAACACCTTTTTTGGTTCTATTCCCATCCGGCTGTATATATCATGGTGCTGCCAGCCTTCGGGCTCGTCAGCGAAATACTTCCCATCCACGCCCGCAAACCTCTTTTTGGTTACACCACAATGGTGTATTCGATCATGGCGATCGTTTTCCTTGGCCTAATTGTTTGGGCTCACCACATGTTCACCAGTGGCACACCGCCGTGGATGCGCCTGTTTTTCACGATTGCCACCTCCTTTATCGCCGTTCCAACCGGCATCAAATTCTTCAACTGGTTGGCGACTTTGTGGGGCGGCAAGATTGCCCTTAATTCGGCGATGTTGTTTTCATGCGCCTTCATCGTTAATTTTGTATTCGGCGGCATCACTGGCGTAGCTCTGGCCCAAGTGCCTTTTGACATTCACGTTCACGACACCTATTTCGTAGTGGGTCACTTCCATTACATTGTTTACGGGGGCACGGTGTTTGTTATTTTCGGATCTTTGTATCACTGGTATCCGAAATTCACCGGTCGCCTGCTCAACGAGGACCTGGGGAGGCTCCACTTCCTGCTCACTTTTGTTGGTTTCAATCTCTGCTTCGCCCCCCAGCACTGGCTCGGCTTAAATGGCATGCCTCGTCGGGTTGCCGAATACGATCCCGCCTTCACCACCCTTAACCAGGTGAGCAGCGTGGGCGCCCTGTTGATGGCGATCAGCACCCTGCCACTGCTTATCAACGTGGTGGTTACGGCGATAAACGGCAAAGAGGCTGGTGACAACCCTTGGAATGCCCTTACATCTGAGTGGCTCACCAGTTCGCCGCCACCGGTTGAAAACTGGCACGGCGAGGCACCACTAGTTACCGAGCCCTACGGCTACGGCCAGCACCAGGAGACAAAAGCGTGACCAGCACCACACCCCTACAGGATTCAGTCGCCATTGAGGCTGGCCACAGCCCAGCTGGTGAGGGCCACGGAGATTTCCGCCTATTTGGCCTGGCCACCTTCTTAGTGGCAGATGGCATGACCTTCGCCGGTTTTTTTGCCGCCTATCTCACTTTCCGGGCCGTGAATCCGCTGCCGGAAGGGGGGATCTAT
The DNA here is from genome assembly GCF_024345755.1 of Cyanobium sp. L1E-Cus. Lineage (NCBI taxonomy): Bacteria > Bacillati > Cyanobacteriota > Cyanophyceae > Synechococcales > Prochlorococcaceae > Cyanobium > Cyanobium sp. L1E-Cus. The sequence goes on from NZ_JAGQBS010000005.1 coordinate 84,552, forward strand.
GAGCTCGAATTGCTGCTACCCACCATCAACACGGTGGTTTTGATCATCAGCAGCTTCACCTTTCACCGCGCCGGCAAGGAATGCCGGGCCGGACAGCTGGGGGCCAGCCGCCTCTGGCTGGCAATCACTGGTGGCCTGGGCGCGATTTTCCTGGCGGGTCAGATGGTCGAGTATTTCAACCTGCCCTTCAGCCTCACCGACAACCTTTTTGCCAGCACCTTTTACGCCTTAACAGGCTTCCACGGCCTACACGTGACTCTTGGCGTGATTTGTATCGCCATCGTTGCTCTGCAAACTCGCAAGGGAGGACGCATCAGCGCCAGCGACCACTTCGGCCTAGAAGCGGCTGAGCTCTATTGGCATTTCGTTGATGGCATCTGGGTTGTGCTCTACGGAATCCTGTATCTGCTCTGAGGCTCCAAGTCGTCAACCGCTGGCACGGATGGCGATTTCCTCGCGTACCGGGCACAATCAGTACATATATCTGCCCAGCGCAGGCCTTTTACATGGCGGCCAGGAACGGCGACAGCCCCGCGGACATGCTGGAAGGCAAGGCCCTTCTTGATCGGGCCCGCGCCCTGAGCAACCGCCCAGAGGACGAAATCGCCCGGGGCTGCGGCTACGTGGGTCCGAGCGGACGGGTGCTGAAAAAAAGTTTTTATCGAGCTTTGGTGGCTGCCAAGGGCTACCCGGTACCAAACAGCGTTAGCCGAACCGCCAGCAGCGGCCAAGGCAAGGGACGGCAAGCTGATTTCCGCACCCGGGTGCATGGCAACGGAAACCTGCTGATCGGCCACGCCTATACCCGCAGGCTGGGTTTGGAGCCGGGCCAGGAATTTCGGATCGAGATCAACCCAGACAACGGCTCGATCAGCCTGCTACCGCTCGAACCACAAGATCCCTAGACCCCTCTCCCCTGTCGCTCCTGCTCAGTCGTCGCCGTGGAAGCTGGCGCTGAAGGCGAGCAAGTCAATACCGCTGAACAGGAAGCTGATTCCAACCAGCACCCCAATCACCCAGAGCAGTCCCCATGCCTGCATGGTCACGATCATCACGCCGAGGATCAGGGTGACGATGCCGTTAAGCAAGCCCCAACCCCAGCCACTCACCCGTGTGTGACCGAGGGCCACAAGCATCGAAACCACGCCTTCGAGGATGAAAACGATGCCGATGGCAAAGGCCAGACTGGCCACCACCACGCCGCCCTCGAGCGGACCGCCGCGGAACTGCTGAATCATCCAGGCCCCCACCACGATGAAGAGGGTGGAAATCACCAGCCGCGAAAAGCAATACCAGCGTCCCAACTGGCGGGAGCGGGCCAGGTTGCTTACCCAACCCACGATGCCGCCCACCAGAAAGCCCACCGCCACGATCACAGCGATCCAGGCGGAAGCCAGCACCGGGAAGATCAGGGCCAGCACCCCAAGTACCAGCATCAACACCCCCTCAAACAGGGTGAAGGCCTTCAATCCCTCGCCTTTGGCCGAAAACAGACCTGAGCCCATCGGTATGGCAGCAACATCACCTGGACGGTAGTCACGCCAAGCGCAGACGTCAGATCCAGCCGTGATCAGCCAGCCAGGGGGCATTGATCGGCTCGGCCGCGCCGCTGGGGCCGGTGGCAGCCAGCAAACGCTCGGTGTATTTGGCCAGTAGGTCGGCCTCCAGGTTGACCCCATCCCCCACCGCCAGCTGCGCCAGGGTGGTGCTGGCCCAGGTGTGGGGGATCACGGCAATCCAGAAACCAACACCATCGGGGTCGCAGCCGGCCACTGTCAGGCTGATTCCATCCACCGCCACACTGGCCTTTTCGCAGACATAGCGGCCGTAGGCGGGGTTGTGCCAGGCCAGCTCCAGGCGCCAGGAGGCGGCCTGGCGGGCGATGGCTCGCACCACCCCGAGCCCATCCACATGGCCGCTCACCAGGTGGCCACCAAGCCGGTCGGCCAGGCGCAGGGCCGGCTCAAGATTCACCCTGCCGCCCCGGTCTGCCTTGGCCGCCAAGGTGGTGCGGCCCAAGGTTTCCTCGCTGACATCGGCGCGAAAGCCATCGGCCAGCCGCCCAGCCACGGTGAGACAAACCCCATCCACCGCCACGCTGTCGCCCAGGGCCAGGCTGGCAGGGGTCCAAGTAGCCCCAGGGGCAGCAGCCCACTGCAGTTGAACCCCGTGGGGAGAGCGGCGGATCACGCCTGTGGCCTGCACCAGCCCGGTAAACATCTGCTTTCCAGCCCAGGGCGATAATCCTCGCCATAATCGGCTAAAGGGCAGCGCTGAGCCATGGTTGAAATGCGCGTTGCCGGAATTGCCCTCGATGCGGCCAGTCGCAGCCCGATCGTTTTGCTACGCGATCCATCGGGCCGGCGCCAGGTGCCGATCTGGATCGACCAGGCCCAAGCCCAAAACATCTTGGCGGGACTCAGCGAAGAACCACCGACCCGACCCCTCAGCCACGACCTGATGGCCGACCTGATCGACGCTGGGGGTTTGCAGCTCGACCGGGTTGTAATTCACACGATCGAAGACAGCACCTTCCGCGCCGTGCTGAAACTCAGCCCCGCTAGCGATGGGGAAGCTGGGGCGCCTGGCGACCAAACAGCTGCCTCAAGCATCGAACTCGACGCCAGGCCTAGCGATGCCATCGCCCTAGCCCTGCGCACCGGCAGCAGCATCTGGATGCTTGAAGAGGTCGTGGCTGATGCCTCCATCCCGGTGGATGCGGAGGCCGACGCCCAGGAGCAGGACAATTTCCGCCGCTTCCTGGACAGCACCAGCCCTGCCGACCTGGTGCGCCACCTCAAACAGGCCCACCCCAAAGCCGACCAACCTGGGGATGAACCAACAGCCTGAAAACCGGCTGCGGCGCCCCTACGGCGCCGGGCCGGCGGTGTCGGCCTTCAGCTTGGGCACGATGCGGGCCCTGGGCAGCCCCGCCCAGATGGAAGCGGTGCTTAGGGCAGCCCTGGCCGCCGGCATCAACCACCTGGAAACAGCCCCTGCCTATGGACCCGCCGAAACCTTCCTGGGCCAGGCCCTGGCGGCCCTGCAACGGGACAACCTGGGCCCCTCAGACGGCTGGCGCATCACCAGCAAACTGCTGCCCGGCCCCGACCTGGCCACCGGCCAGGGGCAATTGCGCTCAATCCTGGCGCGCCTTGGCGTGGCCCAGCTCTCCAACCTGGCCGTGCACGGCCTCAACCGCCCCGAGCACCTGGAGTGGGCGATTAAGGGGCCCGGCGCCGACCTGCTGACCTGGGCCAAAGACGAAGGACTGGTGGGCCAGGTGGGCTTCAGCAGCCACGGCACGCCCGAGCTGATCGAAGCCGCCCTGAGCTCGGGGAGCTTCACGTTCTGCAGCCTGCATGTGCACCTGTTTGACCAGACCCTCCTGCCCATCGCCCGCGCCGCCCTGGCCCAGGGAATCGGCGTGCTTGCCATCTCCCCGGCCGACAAGGGCGGGCGCCTCTACGACCCACCAGCGGAGCTGCTGGCCGACTGCGCCCCGTTTCACCCCCTGGAGCTGGCCTATCGCTTCCTGCTCGATCAGGGGATCTCCACCTTGAGCCTGGGGGCTGAGCAGCCGGAAGACCTGGCCTGGGCCGCTGCCATCGGCGGGCCCTCGCCCTGGCTGAGTGCTGCGCAACGCTCAGCCCTGCAGCGCCTGGACGTCGCCGGCCGCGAGCGCCTGGGGGCGGAGCGCTGCGGCCAGTGCCGCGCCTGCTTGCCCTGCCCCAACGGCGTGCCGATCCCCGAACTCCTGCGCCTGCGCAACCTGGCCGTGGGCCACGGCATGGAGGCCTTTGCCCAGGAGCGCTACAACCTGATCGGCCGCGCCGGCCACTGGTGGGAGCAGCTCAACGCCGAGGCCTGCCGCGCCTGCGGCGCCTGCCTGCCCCGCTGCCCCCACGAGCTGCCCATCCCCGAGCTGCTAGCCGACACCCACCGGCGCCTGAGCGCCGCCCCCCGCCGCCGCCTTTGGGGCTAGGGCCTGGGGGCGGCCGCATCCCAGAGGTTCTGCTGGGCCAGCTGCTGGGGCACGGAAAGGGGTGGCAGGCTCCAGCAGCGCTGCAGCAGGCCATCTCCAGGCAGCAGCAGGGCTGCTATCGACTCGGGAAAGCGCCGCGCTACCGGCGCCAGATCAGCCTGGGGCAGGGGCGGCACCCAGCCGCGGGCCAGCAGCCCTTCCAGCTGGGGCTGCTCCAGCACTGCACCGAGCCACTCCAGCGGTGGTGGCGCTGACTGTGCAGCACCGGCAGGTCGCAGCAGCAGTTGCCAGCTGAGGGGCGCGCCGCTGTCGGGCCAGATCACCGCCAGGCGCTGGTCGCGGCGCAGCAGGGGAATCAGGCGCTGCAGGGGCAGCACCGCCGCCTCAGCATCACCGCTGAGCAGCAGATTGAGGCCGTCACGGTCGTCGTAGGCGAGGGCTTGGGCCCGCAACCGCTCCAGCCGCTCAAAATCGCCGCCCATGATCTCCAGGCTGATGCGAGGGCTGGAGGGCAACACCAACCGGCCACGCAGGCTGGGATCAAGCAGCAACTGCCAGCCCTCCTCGCGACGGGCGGCCAGGTCGGGGCGGCTGCGCAGGGCGATCACCCAGGGGCTGTAGGCCCAGGGGAAGGCCAGCTGCGCCTCACCCACCGGACCATAAAGACGGGCCACCGGGGCACTGAAGGCGGCCAGGCGAGCCCAGAGCCGCGGCGCCTCAAAGGACTGAAGTTGCTGCCGGCTCAGGCCACTGGCCCAGCCGTCACTCAGGGCAACCAAACCAGGAGCAACCAAGCCAGGGGCCGGCCTTTGGCCCAGCTCACGCACGACTTTTTGCACAGCAGCGGCATCAGCCACTTGGCGTGTCCGCCAGGGGGCGGGCAGTTGCTTCAGCCAGGCGGCTGGCAGGTCTGCTTCTGCCAGCAGCAGCTCGGGGCCAGGGGCGGAGCGGCAGGCGGCCAGCAGGCCAGCGCCAGCTCCCACCCCTAGCTGCAGCAGCCGGCGACGGGAGAGCACAGCGGGAGTGAATGCCATGGCAGCGACCCTAGGCACCGAGCTCCAGACGGCAGGCTGCGTCGCAGGCCTCAGCCAGGGCCCCTGGCTGCCGGCCCGCCAGCTGCCAGAGCAGGGCCAGGCCGCCGGCCCCCACCCCCTCCTTGACGTAGCCGCGCTCGTAGTCGCGTAGGGCGGCGCTGCTGCAGCCATGGAAGCGCAGAGCCGCCACCTCCAGCCTCGGCCGCACCTGCCAGCGGGCACCTATGCGCTCCAGCAGCAGGGCCAGGTTGCTGCCAGCTTCCTCGGCCACCCAGGCGGTGGTGGCCACCACCAAACGATCCGCCAGGGCTGGCCGCTGGCCTGGCTCAGCCAGGGCTAGGGCCAGGGCCAGCACCGCCGCCATCTGGCTGCCACCGGCCAGCAGCACCGGCGTACCGCGGGCCGCCGCCGCCCCCACCAGCCCAGCAGCGAAGGCCTGCATTGGATCCCCCAACGCCGCCAACACGTTTAGGGGGTCCGCAAATGCTGGGGGATGCGCAACTCCCGTCAGATCTGCCGCCTCAAAACTCGCTGCAGCCAAACCCTGAGCCACGAGGGCCGCCTTCAGGCCATGGGCCGGTTGGCGCAAGCTGCCGCTCACTAAACCCGCCGCTGCCACCCCCAGGCCCTCGAGCACCGCCAGGGCCGTGGTGGTGCCTCCTGGCACACATTCGGCCAGCAGCAACGGCTCGGCCGGATCCCAGCGCCTGCCCCAGGCGCTGCCGCGCTGCACCAGGGCCGCCACCCTGGCTGGGGCAAGGGCCTGGCCCGTGCTGAGGCAGCGGGCCGGGCCGACACTCTCCAGCCCCGGCAGGCGCAGGTGCGGCACCGCCGCCGCAATCGCACAGCCCAGATCGAGCACCCGGGTGCGCTCCAACAGCCCCAGCTGACTCAACACCACGTGGCTGATCAGGGCCGGGCTGACCCCCGCCGGCAGGGGCGGCAGGGCATGGCAGCGGCGACCACCGGGGCCCAGCAGCAGCAATTCGGCATCGGCGGCCGCCGTGCCCAGCCGGGACTGGGGCGATGCCCCGGCAGCGGAAATCCCAGGCACCGCAGCCGTATCGGTGGCGGCGAGCAGCAGCAGAGTGCGGCTGCGGCACCAGCCCTGCTCCAGAGCCTGGGTCCAGGAATCAGGGGCCATCAGGCCGCTTAGAGGGTGGCATCAGAGGGGGTCAAGGGCCACCAGGGCCCGAAGGGAATCTGGGGGCTCTGGGATGGGGGAATGCAGGCGCGGAAAGATCCAGTAGGCCACCGCATGCAGGGCTAGCACCACGATCACGTTCTGCACCCACACCAACGCCAGCGCAGCCAGCTGCACCTGGGCCAGCTCGATCGATGCCGCCAAGCCCAGCCAGCCAGCCAACTTCTCCAATAAACCAGCAGCCGCCGTGGTGATCAGCACCCAAAGGTTCTCGCCCACCAAAACCGAGAGCACCGCCACCCTCACCAGGAAGCCAGCTGCACTGATCAGGCTGCCAACACCCCAGCTCAGCCACCAACTGGAACGCCAACCGGCCCTGGCCCGCCAGCACCAGCCCAGCCACAGCGCCAGCAAGCCATAGGGGAAAACCACCAACGGCCCCCGGATCGGACCCATCAGGGCGACCAGCAATAGGGCGGTCACAACCAGTCCCTCCACGGCACAGCGCCAGCCATGACGCAACTGCAACAGGGCCAGGGGCAGGGGCAGGGCCAGCCGAAATAGGGGGCTGCCCACCGGCAGGTAGTAGAGCGCCACCCACAGCAGGGCGGTGGCGGCGGCGAGATAGGCCGTATCCATCAACTGGCGGGCCTGGCCGCGGTTGAGTTGGCGCCGGGACGACATCAGCGCGGTGCCGGCGCCGGTGTGACCGTGGGGGCAGGCGCCGGCGTGGCAGCAGCTCCGACCCGCTCAATCATCTCCACCTCAAAACTGACCCCCGCCGCCCGCAAGGCTTCTGTGACCGCTTCCGCCGGGGCAGCGGGATCGGCGGAGGGCAGCTGGATCGTGATGCGATAAGGGGCTGGCTTACTGGGATTGACGGCTGCCGCCTTGGCTTCCACGGGCCTGGGCTCAGCCTTTTTGGGGGAGACAGCAGTGGGGGCAGCAGCTTTTGAGGCGGGAGTGGCGGTAGCTGGATTAGGGGTAGGAGAGACCGGCTGAGCGGGCTGGGCCGGGGGCGCTGAGAAGCTGCGGGCCAGCTGGTCGCCGAAGCGGGTGCCACTGCAGCCAGCAAGCGCTAGGGCGCAAAGCAGCGACCCAAAGGTGCGGCCGGCGCCTGCCATCAGCTGTCCGCCGCCCTGATCACCCGCACGGCACTGGCGCGCAAGCGGCCGGTCTTGGTGGTGGCGGGAGCTTTCTTTGCCGCAGGAGCCTTAGCTGCCGGTTTAGTGGCTGCTGGCTTTTTGGCTCCCGGCTTCCTGGCAGCAGCTTTGCCGCTAGCGGCCTTAGCGGCCAGCAGCTCAACCGCCTGCTCCAGGGTGATGGTGTCGGCGGTGGTTCCCTCCGGCAGCGAAGCATTCACCTTGCCCTGCTTGACATAGAGGCCGTAGGGACCGTCAAACAGTTGGATCGCCTCGTCGGCGCCCTCGGGGACACCGATGTCCTTGAGGGCCGTGCGGCCGCCACGGCCCTTCTTGGGCATGGCAAACAGCTCCAAGGCTCGCTCAAGTCCAACCACCAGTACGTCGTCCTCCGCCTTAAGGGAGCGGTAGTCCTTCTCGCCTTTGCCCTTGTGGTGCACCACGTAGGGGCCAAAGCGACCGAGACCCGCCTCCACCCGACCGCCCTCCGGGTGGTCGCCAAGCTGGCGGGGTAGCCGCAACAGGGCGATGGCATCCTCCAGGGTCAGCTCCTCGGGCTTGGCGCCTTTGGGCAGCGAAGCCCGCTTCGGTTTGGGGTTCTCGTCACTCACCTGGCCCCGTTGCACGTACGGCCCGTACTGGCCAAACAGCAAGTACACCTGCTCACCGCTTTCCGGGTCATCGCCAAGGGACTCAGGCCCATCGGCCTTTTGCCTCAGGATCAGCTCCGCCTTTTCGGCATCGAGATCGGCAGGGGTGATCTCCTGGGGCAGTGTGGCCTTGAGCAGCTCCTCGGTGCCGTCTTCAGCTACGCGCTTGGTTTCCAGGTAGGCGCCGAAGCGGCCGATGCGCACCACGCAGGGCAGGCCCTCCAGCTCAACGGTGCGGGACACGCCGGGGTCGATATCACCCTCCCGCTGCTGCACCTGGGTTTCCAGGCCCTTTTCTCCCTTAAAAAAGCTCTCCAGATAAGGCAGCCACTGCACCTGACCGTGGGAGATCTCATCGAGGGTGTTCTCCATCCGGGCCGTGAAACTGGTGTCCACCAGATCCGGGAAGTGCTCCTCCAGCAGGGCCGTCACGGCAAAAGCCGTGAAGCTGGGGGTGAGGGAGTTGTTGGCGAGGGTGGCGTAGCCGCGATCAACGATCGTGCCGATGATCGAGGCATAGGTGGAGGGGCGACCGATGCCCTCCTTCTCAAGCATCTTCACCAGGGCAGCCTCGCTGTAGCGAGCGGGGGGCTGGGTTTGGTGGCCCAGGGCCTCCACCGCCTTGCAGGCGGGGCTGTCGCCCACCTTCAGGGCCGGCAGCAACAGCTCCTGACCTTCAAGGGCCGCATCGGGATCGTCGCTGCCCTCGACGTAGGCGCGAAAGAAACCGGCGAAGTCGATGCGCTTACCCGAGGCCCGGAAGTGGGCTGGGCCCAGGGCGCCGCCATCGGCCTGCAGTTCAACGGCGAGCATGGTGAGGCGGGCATCAGCCATCTGGCTGGCCACGGTGCGCTTCCAGATCAGCTCATAGAGGGCCAGATCCTTGCCATCTAGACCTGTGGCGTTTGGGGTGCGGAACGCCTCACCGGCTGGGCGAATCGCCTCGTGGGCCTCCTGGGCGTTGCGGGCCTTGGTGGAAAACTGGCGGGGGCTGGGGCTGAGGTAGTCCTTGCCGTACTTCTCGCTGACGCAGCTGCGGGCTGCGTTGATCGCCTGGTCGCTGAGGTGCACCGAGTCGGTGCGCATGTAGGTGATGAAACCGCGCTCGTAGAGGCCCTGGGCCGTGCGCATGGTTTCCCGGGCCGAGAGCCGCAGCTTGCGGTTGGACTCCTGCTGCAGGGTGCTGGTGGTGAAAGGCGGCACGGGCTTTCGCACCGTGGGCTTCTCCTCTACGGAGGTCACCTGCCAGGGATTGGCTTGCACCTGGACCTGGAGCTGGCGGGCCTCGGCCTCGCTCAGCAGCCTCACCTTGCTGCCGGCCTTAAGGGCGCCGGTGCTCTCATCGAAGTCGGAGCCTCCGGCGATGCGCTCCCCCTTCAAATGGCTGAGCTTGGCCTCAAAGCCAGCTTCGCCCTGCTCCAGCCGGGCCTTGAGGTCCCAGTAGCTGCCGCTGCGGAAAGCCCGGCGGGCCCGCTCGCGCTGCACGAGCAGGCGCACTGCCACCGATTGAACCCGGCCGGCGCTCAGCCCCCACGCCACCTTTTTCCACAGCAGCGGCGAGAGGGTGTAACCCACCAGCCGATCGAGGATGCGCCGGGTTTCCTGGGCATGCACCAGCTCCATATCGAGGTCGCGGGTGTCCTCGAGAGCCCGGCTGATGGCCTCTTTGGTGATCTCGTGAAACACCATGCGCTTCACCGGCACCTTGGGGCTGAGCAGCTGCAGCAGGTGCCAGCTGATCGATTCCCCCTCCCGATCTTCGTCAGTGGCCAGCAGCAGCTGGTCGGCGCCCTTGAGGGCATCCTTGAGCTCCTTGACCACCTTTTTCTTGTCCTTCGGCACCACGTAGAGGGGCTCGAAGTTGGCGGCGGTGTTGACGCCGAGATTGGCCCACTTCTCACCCTTGTGAGCCGCCGGAATCTCACTGGCGTTATTGGGCAAGTCGCGGACGTGCCCCATCGAGGCTTCCACCTTGAAGTCCTTGGGAAGGAAGCCGCGGATGGTGCGGGCCTTCGTCGGACTTTCAACAATGACCAGGGTGTGACCCACAGACCAGCGCCTTACCGCTTCCCTCTTTATCGCATCAAGCGCCCAAGTTGACAGCCAGGCGCAGCTACAGTCACCGACATCACAGCTCCCACCTCGCGGTCCCCTCGCTGATGTTCCTGCTGGGCGCCCTCTCTTCCGTGGCCGATGCGATCGGCAGTGGTGCCGGAACGGGAGGATTAAATCTCCAGCTCAACGCTGGCGCCATCGCCCCGGAGGCGGCGGTGCTGATCGCGCTGCTCACCTGCCTGCTGGTGGATCTCGCTGGCGAAAAGGCCGCCAGCCGCTGGGTGCCACCGATTTGTTATGCCGGCCTGGGCAGCGCCCTGGTGCTGCTTGCCCTGCAGTGGAACACCCCCGACCTGCAGCCCGCCTTCGTGGGCTCCTTCCTGGCGGACAACCTGGCGATTGCCTTCCGAGCCGTGGTGGCGGCCTCCACCTTGATTTCACTGCTGCTCAGCTGGCGCTACGTGGAGCAGAGCGGCACACCGGTGGGTGAGTTCGCCGGCATTCTGCTGGCTGCCACCCTCGGCGCCATGTTCCTATGTGGCGCCACCGATCTAGTGACAATTTTCGTGTCCCTGGAAACTCTCTCTGTGTCTAGCTATTTGCTGGCCGGTTACATGAAGAGGGATGCCCGTAGCTCCGAGGCAGCACTGAAATATTTGCTGGTGGGTTCGGCCGCCGCGGCTGTATTTCTCTACGGCGCCTCCCTGCTTTACGGCCTCACCGGCGGCGCCACCGGCCTCGACGCCGTAGCCCTGGCCCTGCGCACCAGCGCCTCGCCCGTTACGGCTCTAGCCCTGGTTTTCGTGCTGGCCACGGTGGCCTTCAAGATCGCAGCGGTGCCCTTCCACCAATGGACCCCCGACGTCTACGAAGGCTCGCCAACGCCGGTGGTGGCCTTCCTTTCGGTGGGCTCCAAGGCCGCCGGCTTTGCCCTAGCCCTGCGCATCCTGGTGGGCTGCTTCGAGAGCTTTGATGCCCAGTGGAAGCTGCTGTTCACCGTGCTTGCGGTGCTCAGCATGGTGCTGGGCAACGTGGTGGCCCTGGCCCAAACCTCGATGAAACGGATGCTGGCCTACAGCTCCATCGGCCAGGCCGGCTTCGTGATGATCGGCCTGGTGTGCGGCACCGAAGACGGCTTCGCCGCGATGGTGCTCTACATGGCGGCCTACCTGTTCATGAATCTGGGCGCCTTCGCCTGCATCATCCTGTTCTCGCTGCGCACCGGCTCCGACCGCATCGCTGATTACGCCGGCCTTTATCAAAAGGATCCGCTGATCACCCTGGGGTTAAGTCTCTGCCTGCTTTCCCTAGGTGGGATACCACCGATGCTGGGCTTCTTCGGCAAGATTTATTTATTTTTTGCCGGCTGGGCCGATCACCAATACCTGCTGGTGGTGGTGGGTCTGGTCACCTCGGTGGTATCGATCTACTACTACATCTCAGTGATCAAGATGATGGTGGTAAAAGAGCCCCAGGAAGCTTCAGACGTGGTGAAGGCTTACCCGGCGATAAATTGGTCTGTGGCTGGCCTGCCTGCCCTGCGCACCGCCCTTGTGGGCTGCGTGATTGTCACCGCCGTGGGTGGCATTCTCTCCAACCCCCTGTTCACCTGGGCCAGCCAGGCTGTTACCGGCACGCCGATGCTCGTTCAGGCCATTGGTTGAACACGGGTTATTTATTAAGAACAGGGCAGCGATTTGATGGGGGATCCCGTTGCCCAACTTCAGGGCGTAGACAAGGTTTATGGCAGCGGCGAGATGGCCGTTAAGGCCCTCGATGGTGTGGATCTCACTGTCAATAGAGGGGATTACTTAGCCGTGATGGGAGCGTCCGGCTCCGGCAAAAGCACGGCCATGAATATTCTCGGCTGCCTCGACCGCCCCTCCAGCGGCAGCTACCGGCTCAACAACACCCCGGTGGAAGACCTCAGCGATGACCAGCTCGCTGATTTGCGCAACCGCGACCTGGGCTTTGTGTTTCAGCAGTTCCATCTGCTGCCCCAGTTGAGCGCCCTCGACAATGTGATCCTGCCGATGGTTTACGCGGGGGTGCCTGCGGCTGAGCGGCGCCAACGGGCCCAGGCCGCCCTCGAGCGGGTGGGGCTGGGTCAGCGGCTAAATAACAAGCCCAATCAGCTCTCGGGCGGCCAGCAGCAGCGGGTAGCCATAGCCAGGGCGATCATCAACCAGCCCGCCCTGCTGCTGGCCGACGAGCCGACCGGGGCCCTGGATTCCCAAACCACCGCCGAAGTACTCGACATCTTCGATGCCCTGCATCGCGGCGGCATGACCGTGGTGATGGTTACCCACGAAGACGACGTGGCTGCCCGGGCCGAGAAAATCGTGCACTTCCGCGACGGCCGGATTCTGGGCTGACGGATCCTCAGCTAAGGGAGCGTGGCCGCTCCAATCTCTCTAATAGCTGCCCCATCAACAGGGCGATGGCATCGCTGCCGGCGGCCCCCTTGCCCGGGTCTAGATCACCAGGATCAACCGCCACCCAGCCGCCGTCGCCGGGCAGCCGCAACTCGAAGTGCAGATGGGGTCCGCTGCTCAAGCCCGTGCTGCCGACCCGACCTATTACCTCGCCCTGACGCACCCGATCACCCTCCTTGACGTAGAGCTCGCTAAGATGGCCGTAGAGGGTGCGGCGCCGCGGCCGGTCGTGTTCGACCTCAACCGCCAGGCCATAGCCACCCGCCAGGCCACTGCTCACCACCAAGCCGCCCAGGGCTGAAACCACTGGCGTGCCCTCTGGAGCCGCCAGATCGCGTCCCGCGTGCATCAGCCAGCTGCCCAGGATCGGGTGCAGCCGGTAGCCGAAGTTGCTGCTGGTGATGGCCGAACCAATTAAGGGAAACAGCAGCTTGCGGTTGCCGTTGCCACCGATCGGAGCCGGGCGGGGCGTGACCCCAAAGACATCTGCAAGGCGAAAGCTACCGCCAGCGCCGGCCAGCAGGGCCGAAACCGGCACCGTGAGAGGCGGCAGCAAGCGACCTTCGCCGTCATAGCGGCCAAATTCAGGGCCAGCATTACCAGCGCCTGCTACTCCAGCATTTAGGTCCTTGTTGGTACGGCCGCGCCAGCGCACTACCAAGCCACTGCTGCACTCCTGCTGGGAAAGGGCGCCGCTGCTGCAGGCCTGCTGGTGGGCCGGCACGTTGAAGGGGGTCGTGCCGGTGCCCGAACGAATCAGGGCCCGCTCCACCGGACTAACCACCCCATCACGCACCAGCTCATCGAGGGAGGCATCAAAACGGGTCGGCGGCCGGCTCTGCAGGGCAGCCGGATCGGGACGCAGCGGCTGGGCCAGGGGCACGGACGGTGGCGCTGGCGGCATCTCGATTGCCGGCTGGGGATTGGCTCCAGCGGCAGCAGGCGAAGGGGCAAGGCCAGGACTGAGCTGGTCTTGCCCCCAGGCCAGGCCCACTCCCAGCAGGGGGGCTGCCATAAGGGGCAGCATCCCCACCAGGACCCGGCCACGGCCCCGGCGCAGGGGGCTTGGGGCAGCAGAATTTAGGGGGGCTTGCCCCGGTGGCTGGCGATCGCGCATAGGCGCCATTGTAAAAATCCTGCCTAACCGTGGCCTTGCCGAAGGAACGGCCTCAGAAGTGGCGCTGGAGGGCCAGCTCCCGCCCCTGCCGGCCGAGGCGCAGGCGGCCATCGGCATGCAGACCCAGCACCTGCCAAAGCTCACCGTCGTGCAACCAGCCCGCCCCAGGGCGCCACAGCCGGGCCTCGGCGGCAGCGCGCACCTGGCAAGGCTGCTGGGCATGGGCCGCAGCCCATTCCAGGCCGGCAAGCACCCTGGGCAACAAGCGCTCTGGCCGCGCCAGGGGGTGGCCCTGGCGGCAGCCGAGGGCCTCTGCCACCGACAGGGCTCCAGGCGGCACCCGGTTGCAACCATTAAGACCAACCCCAACCTGGGCAGCGCGGATCCGCTGACCCCGCAAGCGCATCCGGGGCAGCAACCCCGCAATTTTGCGATCCCCCACGAGCAGATCGTTGGGCCACTTGAGTTGCACCGAAAGCCCCAGGGCCTCGAGCTGCTGGGCCAGCCCCACCGCTACCGCAAGGCCCAGGGAGGCCGTTCCAGGCAAATCCCCAGCCCAAGGAATGGCCGCACTGAGCCAGATCCCGCCCGCCGGCGATAACCAGGGCCGCCCCTGCTGACCGTGGCCAAAACGCTGGCGCCGAGCTGTTACCGCCAGCCGCTGCAGCGACATGCCTGCGGCCTGGCGCCGCTCCAGCCAGCGATCAAGTTCGATCTCGGTGCTGGCACACACCGGCAGGCGGCGCAACTGCCAGCTCAAAGGGTGGCCAGCCAGGCACCGATGCGGGCCGCACCAGCCTCGAGGTCAGCCACCGGATGCACTAGAGCAAGGCGCAGCCAGCCCTCCCCTCCGGGGCCAAAGCCATTGCCAGGCGTCAGGGCCACACCGGTGGCCTCGAGCAGGGCTGCACAAAAATCTTCGCTGCCCCAGCTGCGCTGGCGCGCCTGGGGCGGCAACTCCAACCACAAATAAAGCGCCATTGAGGGCCGCCGCACCGGCCAGCCCACCGCCTCAAGGGCGTCAGCCATGCGATCGCGCCGCAGCCGATATTCCTGCCGCAACTGACCAGGCCAATTCGGAGCCTGCTCAAGGGCCGCAATCGCCCCGGCCTGCAGGGCCAGGGACTGATTGAAATCCACCACCCCCTTGAGCTGGCGCAAGGCGCTGATCAACCACTCGGCACCGATGGCGAAAGCAAGCCGGTAGCCCCCCAAACACCAGCCCTTGGAAAAGGAGAAAAACTCAATGCCGCAGTCGCGCCAATGGGGTGCTCGCAACAGGGCTGGCGCATCGCCATCGAGGGCCAGATCCACGTAAGGGTTGTCGTGGGCCAGCACCAGCCCATGGCGAAAGGCCCTTTCCGCCGCTTCATCCAGCCAGACCTGCTGGCCCGTAGTGGCAGTGGGGTTGTGGGGGTAGCCGAGCACCATCAACTTCAAGTCGTCCCACTGCTCTGGGCTGAGGGCATCAAAATCCGGTCGCCAGCCCGCCTCGGGATCGAGCGGCAACAACACCGGCTCAGCGGAAGCCAGGTGTAAGCCACCCAGGTGGGAGGGGTAGCAGGGGTCGAGCAGCAGGGCCCGATCACCCGGGTTGAGCACCGCTAGGGGCAGGTGAGCCGTTCCCTCCTGGGAACCCACCAGCAACAGCACCTCCGTCTCCGGATCCACCTTCACCCCAAAGCGACGCTGGGCCCAATCGGCCACTGCCGAGCGAAAGGGCAGGGTTGCTGCGTGAAGGCAGTAGGAGGCGCTGGCGGGCTGACCAAGCTGGGCAGCGATCGCCTCGATGGCCGCCTCGGGGGGTTGCAGATCGGTGGAGCCGAGTGAGAGATCGAGCAGTGGGGACAAACCCCGGCTGGCGGCACGAGATGCGTAGGCAGATTTGCGCTGGTCATTGCGGGCGAAAACGCCGCTGCCAAGACGCGACAGGCGCTCAGATATGGGCATCCACAAAAGCCTGTAGCTGCGGTTTGGCCATGGCACCCTCGTGGCGTGCCAGTTCCTTGCCATCTCGGAACAAGATCAGGGCGGGCAGTCCCTGGATCTGCAAGCCATCGCGAATCACTGGGTTGGCGTCTGCCTCGAGCTTGCCCACCACCAGGCGACCCGCATATTCAGCAGCCATCCACTCCATCATTGGAGCCATCAGCCGGCAGGGACCGCACCATTCGGCCCATACATCCACCAACACGGGCGTAGAACAATCGGTCACCTCAGCTTGGAAATTGGCATCGGTGAAATGAGCGACAGACACGACAGCAGCCCTTAAAAACGTATGCGTACGGCGATTGTATGGAGCGGGGCAGCCGGCCGGAGACGAACTGCCAAGCCGCTCAAAGTTTGTCGATCGAACGCTTGAGCTCCTCGAGCTCCGGGTCTACCTCGCTCACCTTTACCGGCTCGAGCTGGGGAGCAGCTGAGCTTCCCAGGGGCAGGGATACCGGTGTCCCACCGGCGAGGCGATTTTTCAAAGCCGCCAATTCATCGTCAACCTCGGGGGCCCCTTCAAGGGCCGCAAACTGACTCTCCAGATCTGCTCCAGCCAGCTCAGCGGCGGCCTGGCTGCGAGCCTCCAGGGTCTGCACCTTTTCCTCCATGCGCTCAAAGGCGGCCATGGAGCTGTTGGTACCGAGGCTGCCCACGGCGCTCTGCAGCTGCTCCTGAGCCTGGGCCGCCTGGGCCCGGGCCTTGAGCATGTCCTTTTTAGTTTTGGCCTCAGCGATCCTGCTCTCAAGTGACACTAAGCTCTTTTTGAGCTGGTCCACCTGACCCGCCTGGCTCTGCAGCTGGGCGTTGAGGGCAGTGGCGGTGTCCTGGCAGGTTTTGCGGCGCCCTAGGGCTTCGCGGGCCAGGTCTTCCTCACCCTTCTTGAGTGCCAGTTCAGCGCGCTCATACCACGTCTTAGCCTGGGAATCGGCCTGCTCGGCCTGGTTCTGGATGCGCTTTTGGCTAGCGATAGCAGTAGCCACCGCCTGGCGAAGCTTGATCAGGTCCGACTGCATGTCGGCCACCGATTGATCCAAAATCTTGGAAGGGTCCTCCATCGCGCCTACCGCCGCATTGGCGTTGGCGCGGATCAGGCGGCTGAGGCGGTCAAAGAAGCCCATCGGAGGCTGCAGGGGCAAGGCTTGAGGTTAGCCAGGGTTTGGCTTGATTCACCAGCGGGATTGCCGCACCGCCGATAGGGTCAAGCCATGGCCAAGGCCCCCCGACAGCAAACCCGCCAACTCGGCAATCTGAGCCTGCTGATGCCGCCACCCCGGCAGCCCGCCAGCGCCCTGGCCAGCTGCCTGCGGGAATTGGAGCAAAGCTGGCAGCAGGGCGGACACCTGGCAGCCCTATGGCAGGCCTGGCCCCGCATCGCCGGCGCCCAGCTGGCACCCCACTGCCGGCCCCTGCGGCTGCACAGCGGCCTGCTCACCGTGGGCGCCGCCCCTGGCCCCTGGCTGCAGGCGCTCCAATACAACCGCCACCAACTGCTGGGGGCCCTACGCGCCAACGGCTTCACCGTGCGCGACATACGCCTGGAGCAGCACCACCCCAGCGCCGCCGTAGCCCCCGGCCGCCAGCAGGAGGAAGAGGTGTGGAGCGTCCATCCCAGCCGGGTGGACGTCCACGGCATGGCTAGCTGTCCCCGCTGCACCAGCCCGGCCCCCGCCGGTGAGATGGCCCGCTGGGGCCATTGCAGTTTCTGCCGGCAAAAGCAGCTGACCCACTCTTTAGATGGCGCGCAGCCTCAGTAGCGCTCGGGGCGCTGCAGCCGCCAGTCGGCGGCCACCCCCTGCCGCTGCAGCTGGGCCGCCCGCTGCTCCAGGCGACTGCGCTCCAGGCGCCAGAGGGAATAGATACCGCGGCGACTCAATAGCTGGGGTTTAAGTCCCTGCCAGTGGGGCTGGGCAGCGGTGCCGGAATCAATCACCACCAACACACTTGGCTGCTGCGCCGACGTGCTGGCGGGTTGGCCTGGGCGGCTCTCATGCCGCAGGCGATCGGCCAGGTTCAACAGGTGCTGGGGCTCATCACCCTCGAAGATCACCACCCGGCGGCTGTAGTAATGCAGCGAGGGTTTGAGCATGCCGAGCATCGCCAGCGGCTCGCTGGGCCGGCGGGCGGAGCGGGTCTCAGCCGCGAGCTCCCGCACTGGGGCGGCCCGCAGCCGATCCCCCAACTCCACCAGCGGCAGCAACACGGCCGGCACAAATGCAGCCAGCGGCAGCTGCAGGGCCAGCAGGCCCGACAGAGCGTCCTTGCGCCAGCCTGCCCAGGCCCCCAGCAGCAGGGCTAGGGCCCAGAAGGCCGCGGCCAGGGGCACCCAGGGCCCGGCCAACAGCTCAGCCCCCAGGCTGGGCATCTCGGGGGCCTCAATCAGCGGCAGCCAAAGGGGGCCTGCCGCGAAGACCCCGGCCAACCCCGCCGTGAGCAGCAGGCTCAGCCCCCAGGCCCAGCGCCGGCCCCGCTGAGCAGCAAGGGCCACCAGCAGGCCCGCCGCCGGTGTGGCCGGCAGCCAGTAGCTGGGCAGCTTGGTGGCGGCCGCAGTGAAAAACAGAAACACCGCCAGCAGCCAGCAGGCGGCAAAGCGCTGCAGGGAGAGCTCGGGCGCCAGCGGCTCCGCCGGCACCCAGCGCCAGCGCAGGCGCCCCAGGCCCTGGGCCAGCCCCAGCAGCAACAAGGGCATGACCGGCAAGCTGGCGATCACCAGCACGGGCATGAAGAACCACCAGGGAGCCTGGTGGTTGTTCACCACCGCGGTGAAGCGCTGAAGATTGTGATAGCCAAAAAAGCTCTGCCAGAACGGTTCTCCCTCCACCAGCAGCGCCAGTCCATACCAAGGCAGCGCCACCAGGGCGGTGAGTGCCAGTCCAGGCAGGGGCCGCAGCCGCGCCCACAGCCCGCCCAGATCCGCCTGCAGCCAGCCAAATAAAAGGAGGGTGAGCCCCAGCAAAAGCACCGCCACCGGCCCCTTGGCCAGCACCGCCAGCCCCAGCACCAGCCAGGCCTGCCACCAGCGGCGCCCGCCTGCGGCGTAGCAGCGCCAGCTCAGCAGCAGGCTGAACCCCAGACACCCAGCCAGTAGAGCATCACTCACGGCGATGCGGCCCCACACCAACGCCAGGGGCGAAAGGCCATAGGCCAGGGCGGCCGCCAGCGCCGTGGCCCCTGGGGCCCGGGAGCGCTGGGGCCAGCGCAGCAGCGTGTGGGCCAGGCCCAGCATCAGCGCCACGCTGGCCAGGGCCGAGGGCAGCCGCGCCGCCCAGGTGCCCAGGGGGTTCCAGGCCTGCTGCCCCGGCAGGGCATAGAGGGCCCCCATCAGCCAATACACCAGCGGCGGCTTGTCGTAGCGGGGCAGGCCGTTGACCCGGGGAATCAGCCAGTCGCCCGTTTCAGCCATCGCCCGCGCGGAGGCGGCGAACAGCGGCGGTGTTTCATCCACTAGCCCCGTGCTGCCGAGCTGCCACACGAACAGCAGCAAGCCGATCGCCAGGGTGCCGAGCAAGACGAGGCGATGGCGGGTCAGCGTGGCCGGTGGCGGCTCAGCGCTTAGCAGATCTGGCGTTAAGCGCTGTGGCAGAGGGCGTTTTGCCGAAGCATTCAACGTACTGAAGCGACGTGCGACCGCTGGTGGCAAGCCGGACCTGGCAGTTCCTACCAACCGCCTTCAAACAGATCGGCGATCTCGGCGGCGGCTAGCTGATCACAAACGGTTCACCTGCCGCATGGCCGTGAATGCCCCATCTCAGTCAGGTCAGCCCCGCCAGCAACCACTCCTCCACCCGCTCCGCCAGCACCGCCCGCGTGGCGTTGGCCTCCACCCAGGCCCGGCAGGCGCGTCGCTCGATCGCACCCACCTGTGCCACCGCCGCCGCCAGGGCCGTCACGTCGTCCGGCTCCACCAGCAGTCCAGTGAGACCGTGCTGCACCAGCTCGCCGGGGCCGCCGCGGCGATAGGCCACCACCGGCACACCGCAGGCCAGCGCCTCCACCACCACGTTGCCGTAGGCCTCATTCCACTTGGGGGTATTCAGCAGGGCCTGGCAATGGCCGAGCTGCTGCTGCAGCTGATTGGTGGGCAAGAAACCCCGCCACTGCAGGGTGCCAGCAGGCACCGACGCCTCCACAGCTGCCGCATAGGCCTGGTCTTCCACCAAACCCCACACCGCTAGGGGTAACCCCAGCTGGGCCGCCGCCGCCGCCGCGTCCTCCAGCCCCTTCTCCGGCGCAACCCTGCCGGCCCAGCCGAGCAGAGGCTCAGGCTCGGCGCAGAAGCCGTATGCGTCTAGGTCAAAGCCATTGCCCAGCACCACCGGCGCCTGGGGCAAACGAAAATCCTCCGCCTGCACGCGGGTATGAAAAGCGAGGCGCCGCTGATCCCAAGCCGCCAGCTCGGCAATCGCCAAATCCATCGCCTCACTCACCGAACCCATGCTCACCAGGTGAAACAGGGGCAGGGGCGCTAGGGGGGTCAACCAGAGAGGCAGCCAGTCGTAGGCCAGGTTGATCACCGCCTCAAAGCCGGCCCCAGGCCCCTCCAAAAGCGCCCGCCGCCAGAAGGCCTGCAGCAGGCCATCGGCCGGCATCGTGATCGCAGCACTGCGCTGCTGGTGCTGGGCGCTGGTCTGGGAGCTGCCGCTACAGGTCCAAAGTTCGGCGGCGAGGCAGGAGGTGGGCAACACCGACTCCTCGGCCGCCAGCACCGTCACCCGGTGGCCCCGCGCCAACAACCCCGCTACCAGGGCACAGGCCGTGAGCTCCACCCCACCGCCGCGGCCACTGCCCAGGGCTCCCACCGGAGTACTCACCACCAGGATCCGCATCACGGCTGCTCCAGCAGGGAGGTACCGCGCCAGAGCTGCTTGCGCCGGTTTATCAACAGCACCGACACCAAGGCCAGCAGGGCCCCGAGCCACTGCAGCGGCTGCAACTGCTCATCAAGCAGCAAAACCCCGCAGAGCAGGGCGAAGACGGGAGTTAAGAAGGTGAGAGCGGTGAAACCCGTGAGGTCACCACTGTTGGCAAACCAGAAGAAGAGGCCGTAGGCCAGGGCGCTGCCGAGCACGGTGGCGTAAGCCATCAATCCCCATTCTTCCAGGCTCCAGCTGGGCAGTAGGGCCCCCTCCCAGGCGACCCCGCCCAGCAGCGGCAGGCCACCAAGCAGAAGGTGCCAGCCGGTAATTGCCACCGGATCGCTCTGGCGGCTGGCGTAGCGACTCAGCACCGTGCCGATGGCCATCGCCGCCGCCGCCGCCAGCATCCACAGCTCGCCATGGCTCCAGGCCTGTTCGCCAAGGGCGACGGGACCATCGAGCCACCAGTGGCGCAGCACCGGTGCCGGCAAACCCAGGCAAAGGATGCCGAGCAACCCCAGCAGCAGGCCCACCCAGCCCACCGGATTGATCGCTTCCCCAAACAGACTGCGGGCCAGCAGGGCCACCAGCAGGGGCTGGGAATCAATAAGTACCGAACCCAGGCCCGCTCCGGTCTGGCCCAGGCCCCGGGCCAGTAGCCCCTGGAAGAGGCTGCCGTCCACCAGGGCAAAGGCCAGCAACCAGGGCCAATCAACGGCAGCCACCCGCAGGGAGCGGCCCAGCAACAGGGCGGCCAGCAGCACCAGAACCCCCGCTGGCAGCAGCCGCAGGCTTGCCACCTGCAGGGGACTGCCGGATTCCAGCAGGGGCCGCATCGCCGCCATCGCCGTGCCCCACAGCGCAAAAGGGAGCAACATCAAGGGCCATCGCAGGGCCTGGGGCATGGGCTTCCTGGCCGGCGAAGGCTTTGTTTTTAAGATCCAACCACTTCACCTATCCCAAATGCCCTGGCCCTGGCGCCGCAAGACCCGTCGCACCCTGGCGCGCATTGCCATCGAAGGACCAATCGCCGGCCCGACCCGCAGCCGGGTGCTCAAGGCCCTGCGCCAGGTGGAGCAACGGGAGTGCCCTGCTCTTCTGCTGCGTATTGATAGCCCCGGCGGCACCGTGGGCGACAGCCAGGAGATCTACAGCGCCCTAATGCGCCTGCGAGAAAAGGGCTGCAAGGTGGTGGCCAGCTTCGGCAACATTTCCGCCTCAGGCGGGGTCTACATCGGAGTTGCCGCCGAAAAAATTGTGTCCAACCCAGGCACGATCACCGGCTCGATCGGCGTGATTCTGCGGGGCAACAACCTCTCCAAACTGCTGGAGCGGGTGGGCGTGAGCTTTGAAACCGTCAAGAGCGGCCTCTACAAAGACATCCTTTCGCCGGATCGCGCTCTCAGCGAAGGGGAACGCAAGCTGCTGCAGAGCTTGATTGATTCGAGCTACCACCAGTTTGTGGAGGCTGTAGCAACGGGAAGGGGGCTTAACCAAGAGACGGTGCGCGGCTTCGCCGATGGCCGGGTGTTCAGCGGCGCCCAAGCCCTGGAGCTGGGTTTAGTAGATGTGCTCGGTGATGAGGAGACGGCCAGGCGACTGGCCGCTGAGCTGGCTGGCCTCGACCCTGAGAAAACCCGCCCAACCACCTTTGGCAGCCCGCCTAAACGCTTTGGCGGTGTACTGCCCGGCCGCAGCCAACTGCGCCAACTGATCGAGAGCTTCAGCCTGGAACTGGCCTGGAGCGGTCAACCCCTGTGGCTCTACAGGCCATGAATGCTGGTTTTGTGCTGCGGGCCCTGCGCGGGGCAACCACCGCCGAGGCGAACAGCACCGAGGCGATTCAGGCCTGTGTCAAGGAGCTTGTGGATGCCCTTATGGAGCGCAATGGACTCCAGGGAGAGCAGCTGGTGTCGGTGACCTTTTCCGTAACCCGGGATCTAGATGCCTGTTTTCCGGCGGCCATCGCCAGGCGCCAGCCAGGCTGGGACCAGGTGGCTTTGCTCGATTGCCAGCAAATGGAAGTAGTGGGCGATCTGCCTCGCTGCATCCGACTGCTGGCCCATGCCTGGCTACAACCGCAGCAGACCCCGGTGCACCCCTACCTGCGCGAGGCAGCTGGCCTGCGACCAGATCGGGCTCAGCCATAGGCCCGCCGCCACCTTTGGGGCCGGCCACCCCGGGCACCGGGGCAGCAGCTCCCTGCTGAGAATCAAATCACTTATTGGTGCAGCCCTGATGGGTTTCCCTCGCCTTCGCCACCAACTCGCCCTCCCGGCCCTGGCCGCCAGCGCCGCACTCGTCACTGGAGCAGTTGCGCTTAGCACCAGTCTCCAGCCGAGCCTGGCTCAGGGCACGCCCAGCCTGATGGAGTTCCGCTGGGACAACACCAAGGACTACCGCAAGCTCTACTTCTTTATGACCGAAACCCAGCGCCTCAAGCGCTCGGAGTACTACTTGATACTCAGACCAAAAGATCGCAAGACGGCAATTCTAAAACTAAGTATCAGCGTCCCAAGTTATTTTGACACCAAGATTGATCCCAAGCGAGTCAAGCTCTGCAAGATGAGTGAGGGCGGCATGATGTCTCGCACCAAGTGCCAGGAGACCATCCCAGCCACGATCGAAGTATCTGCCGATGGCGGTGCCATAGAGATTTTCCCAGATACCCCCGTGCCAGACACCGGCACCATCGGGGTGTACATGAACATCTTCAATCCCTTCAACATCGGCATGTATCAGTTCAATGCCCTGGCCCAAGCCCCCGGCGACGTGCCAATGGCCGGCTACCTGGGCAGCTGGCTGATTCAGATCGATCCGCCTAACAACTGAGTGGCATAGACACTGAGCCCCAGCGGCGCCAACCCCGCCTGATAGGTTGGCCCTTACGCCCATTACCGACGCAATAAGCGCAGCGAAGAGCCAGCCATGACCAAGCGCACCCTTGAAGGAACGAGTCGTAAGCGCAAGCGCGTATCTGGTTTTCGTGTGCGCATGCGCAGCCACACAGGCCGCCGCGTGATCCGCACCCGCCGCCGCCGCGGCAGGGCCCGCCTCGCCGTTTAAGAGCCTTGGCCCTGCCCCAGTGCCACCGGCTTAAGGGGCAACGGGTGTTTGACCGTGTGTATCAGAAGGGCCGCAAAACCCACGGCCCTTTTTTGTTGCTCCGCGTTTTGGACGCCCTGCCCCAACTCCTACCTGCCAAGCAGCAGGCAAGTCCGGCCAGCACTTGGCGATGCGGGATTGTGATCAGCAGCAAGGTGCACAAACGATCCGTGCGCCGCAATCGCCTGCGCCGCCTCCTGCACCAGCACCTACTTGCCCAGCAAATCGGCGATGGCCAGCGCTGCCTCTGGCTCCTACTCAGCCTCAAACCCGGTAGCGCTGAGCAATGCCCCCAGGCCTTGCTGGGAGAATGCAGTCAACTTCTTCACCAAGCAGGCCTGACGCGATGAGCACTGCCGCCGCCACCTCCATTGAGGAAAGCGTTTTCTACGAAGGTGGACCCGCCAAGGGAGACCTGATCTTCAATTTGGTGCTCGGGCTCACCCTCATCGGCATTCCTTTCGCCATTGGAGCGATCGTGCGGGCTTTTTGGCTGCGTTTCCGGATCACCAGTCGCCGGATCGAGGTAAATGGTGGCTGGCTGGGGCGCGACCGCACCCAGGTTGTGTACAGCCAAATCAGGGAGGTGCGCAGTGTGCCCCGCGGCTTCGGCCTCTGGGGCGACATGGTGCTGGTGCTCAACGACGGCTCCAAGCTCGAGATGCGCGCAGTGCCTGGGTTCCGGGACCTCGAGGCCTACATCGAGGAGCGCCGCCAAGCCAAAAGGTCCACACCCAAGGGCATGGCCGCCTAGACCATCAGTCACACTGAGCCCACGCGCCCCCCTACCCCGAGAGCCCCTCTGCCGTGATCGGCTACATCTCCGACAACCTGCTGCTCCCAATCCTCGATTTCTTCTACGGATTGGTGCCCAGCTATGGCCTGGCAATCATCGCCCTCACCGTGGTGATCCGGCTGGCCCTGTTCCCGCTCAGCGCCGGCTCGATCCGCAACGCCCGCCGCATGCGGATCGCCCAGCCCGCCATGCAGAAGCGGCAGGCCGAGATCAAGGCCAAATACGCCAACAACCCCCAGAAGCAGCAGGAGGAGCTGGGCGGGCTGATGAAGGAGTTCGGCAGCCCCCTAGCTGGCTGCCTGCCCCTGCTGGTGCAGATGCCGATCCTGTTTGCCCTGTTCGCCACCCTGCGGGGCTCACCTTTCGCGGATGTGCCTTACACCCTCAACCTCAAGGTGCTGCCTGCTGAGCAAATCGCCGCAGTCGAACCCAAACCCTTCAACAGCCCGAGCCACTCGATCTTCGTTACCGAAACCACCCACGTGCCGGTGATCGCCAGCCTCGAAGGCGGCACCAAGCTGGGAGTGGGTGATTCGGCCCAGGTGAAGCTGCACACCAAAGACGGCTCGAGCTTTGCTTCGGTGCTGCAGGGCATCGACCATGGCGACGCCTACACGCCGGCCTGGAGCGTGACCAAGGGAGAAGGCGTCGTAAGCGTGGCAGCTGATGGCACGATCACTGCCCTAGGCACCGGCGACGCCACAGTCGAGGCCAAGATCCCCGGCCTGGCGGCCCGCAGCGGCTTCCTGTTCATCAAGGCTCTCGGCCAGGTGGGCTTTATGACCGATGGCGCCGTGAACTGGGACATCGCCATCCTGGTGGCAGGTTTCGGCGCCAGCCTGTTTGCCTCCCAGATCCTTTCTGGCATGGGCATGCCCGCCAATCCTCAGCAATCCACCGCCAACAAGATCACCCCGGTGATGATCACCGGCATGTTCCTGTTCTTCCCCCTGCCGGCTGGGGTGCTGCTCTACATGGTGGTGGCAAACATCTTCCAGGCCCTGCAGACCTTCCTGCTCAGCCGCGAAGCCTTGCCCGACAACCTGCAGGCGATCCTTGACCAGCAAATGGCGCAGCAACCCGTGACTGTGTCAGCCAGTGGCGGTCGCCTGCCCTTCGAACCCAAGGGCAAGAAGTGACCCGTGTCCAGTTCACCCCAGCCAGAGCACTCTGATCAGATTTTCGGGGAGCGGCTTCGGCCGGTTCCCCTTTCGGATCTGCGGCACCTTGAAGCTGGGCGCCATTGGCAAATAGACCAAACCATTGAGGGTCTAGCCAGCCTCACACCGGTGCGAGGCCAACTGCACGCCAACCATCGAG
Organism: Cyanobium sp. L1E-Cus; assembly: GCF_024345755.1. NCBI lineage: Bacteria > Bacillati > Cyanobacteriota > Cyanophyceae > Synechococcales > Prochlorococcaceae > Cyanobium > Cyanobium sp. L1E-Cus. The sequence continues at coordinate 110,180 of NZ_JAGQBS010000005.1, forward strand.
GCAACGTGCTGGAGGTGGTGGGCAAAGCAGAAACGATCGTCACCCTCTGCTGCGACCGCTGCCTCCAGCACTTCAACCATCCCCTCCTCGCCAGCAACCAAGAATTGCTTTGGATCGGCGAACCGGCCCCAATCCCATCCGACTCGATGGCAATGGAGGGCGAGGCTGACGACAGCGGTCTGATGGAGCAGCTCGATCCCAGGGGCAATTTCGATCCAGAACACTGGATATTTGAGCAACTAAACCTGCTGCTACCCATCGTTAACCACTGCGGCAAGGACTGCCCCGGTCCGGCCACCTGGAGCAGCGACGGCGACGGCATCGATTCCCGCTGGAGCGCCCTGCAGGGCCTGAACCCCTGAGCCTCCCTCCGTGACCGACAGCTGGGCCGACCAACTCGATCTACTGATCCGGGCCCGCACGCCGATTCTGTGGATCCGCAGCCTTGAGGAGGAACGGGTTGATGGCCTGCTGGAACAAGCCGCCCAACGACTGGGCGGCCGCACCCTGCTGCGCTGGGACTTCATTGATGGGTTAAGCGGTGCCCCAAACCGCAGTGGCGAGGCCACCCGCAACCCGATGGCGGCCCTGGCCTGCCTCGATACCCTGCCGCCCGAGCAGGGGGCCCTACTGGTGCTGCGCGATTTTCACCGCTACTGCGAAGACGCCGGTGTCTGCCGCCGGCTGCGCAACCTGGCCTCGAGCCTGCGCCAGGCCCCCCGCACCCTGGTGATCACCGCCCCCGACTGGGCCATTCCCCGGGAACTGGAAGACAGCATCACCCTGCTGGATCTACCCCTGCCTGGTGCCGAAGAGATCCGTCAACTGCTCAGCACGATTGCTGGCGCCAGTGGCTACCCGATGGCACCGTCCGTGTGCGAAAAGCTAACCGCCGCCTGCCACGGCCTTAGCGAGCAGCGGGTGCGCCAGCTAGCTGCCCGGGCCCTGGCGCGGCGCGGCCAACTCGGGGAGGCGGATTTAGCCGAGGTGCTGGAGGAGAAACGTCAGGCAATCGCCAAGAGCGAGCTGCTGGAGTACTGCCCGAGCGAGGCCAGCCCCGCCGATATCGGCGGACTCGAAGCCCTCAAGCACTGGCTAGAGCAGCGCCACATGGCCTTCAGCGAAGAAGCCATGCGCTACGGCCTACCACTGCCCCGGGGCGTGCTGCTGGTGGGCCCCCAGGGCACCGGCAAATCGCTCACTGCCAAGGCAATAGCCCACAGCTGGAGCATGCCCTTGCTGCGCCTGGATGTGGGCCGGCTGTTCGCCGGCTTGGTGGGGGCTTCAGAGGCCCGCACCCGCGACATGATCCAGCGAGCGGAGGCGATGGCGCCCTGCGTGCTTTGGATCGATGAGATCGACAAAGGCTTTGGGGGCGATTCCCGCAGCGACGGTGGCACCAGCCAGCGAGTACTGGGCACGGTCCTCACCTGGATGGCAGAGAAAACCAGCGCTGTATTTGTGGTGGCCACTGCCAATGGCGTCGACAAGTTGCCAGGCGAACTGATGCGCAAGGGGCGCTTCGACGAGATTTTCCTGCTGGATCTGCCCAGCGCTGACGAGCGCCGCTCCATTCTCGATCTGCAACTGCGTCGCCGCCGGCCAAAGCACAGCATCACCCTGGAAGTGCTGGTAGATCGCACCGCGGGATTCTCAGGCGCCGAACTAGAGCAAACCGTGATCGAGGCCATGCACCTGGCCTTCGCCGAGCAGCGGGAATTCGGCGAAGCCGACCTCATCGCTGCCGCTAGCCAGGTGGTGCCCCTTTCGCGCACCGCCCGGGAACAACTGGAGGCGCTGCAGGCCTGGGCCAGCGGCGGCCGGGCCAGGCCTGCTTCCCGCGGCTAGGGAAAGCTGACGTTGATGTCGAGGCGTAAAGAACTCCGACGTCAGGTAACAAGCTGAGCGTTAGGCCGGGAATCAAAAGGAAATCACCTCTACGTTCTGGCCCAAGCCGCCCGAGCATCCGTGAGCCCCACCCCAAACAGCCGCCCTGAACTGCTTAACCAACTGGCAGTGGCCTGTCTTGGGGCAGGAATCGTGACCACCGTGGCGGTGGCTCAGGGCCAGAACCCACTCACCGCCTTGGGCATCACGCTTTTTTCAGCAATCGCCGCCGTAATGGTTGGCCAGGTGCTCTAGTTAGCGCCCATCGCCAGCGGAATCCTGGGCACGGGGAAGCCATTGGAGCCGAGCACATCGATGATCATGCGATTGGTGTCGAAATACACCTGCCAGTAGTTGCTGGTGTGGGTGTAGGGACGCACCGCCAAACGGGGACCACGCTCACTGAACTCGAGCACCTCGACGTCTGCCTCCATGCCAGCAAACTGATTAGGCACCTGCTTGATGCCTTCTTTAAGAAGTGCAATGGCACGGCCTACATCAGCGGAATTGTCGAGCTGGGCCACTAGCTCAACGCGACGGTAACCATGAACCGAATAATTCTGGATGGTGTCACCAAACAACTTGCCATTAGGCACGATGTTGCGCACATTGTCTGGCGCTAGCAGCGAGGTAACAAACATGCCGATTTCCTCCACTGTGCCGGTGATGCCGGCAGCCGTGATGAAGTCACCAACACTAAAAGGTCGGAAGATCTGCAGAAAAACACCAGCCGCGAAGTTGCCGAGCATGCCACTCCAGGCCGCCCCGATTGCTACGCCAGCACCAGCAAGCAGGGCAGCAAAGCTGGCTGTCTGAATACCAAAGAAGCCGAGTATCGCTACCACCAGAATCACTCGCAAAACCGCAGCGAGGATATTGATCAGATAGCCAACAACCGTCACATCCAGGCTGCCATGACGCAAACTTTTGCGCATAATGCGCATAGCCAGCTGAATCAGCCAGCCACCAGCGATCCAGAGGGCTACTGCCCCCACCAACTTCAAAACAAAGGGAACAATCGTGGAGACCACGAGCGCTGACAGATCTGGAATTGGCATTGCCAACAATTCATAGGTTGAACTATTCATACTTTCACGGATCAATCGACCGGTCGTCAATGCAATGCCAGGATCCGAGCAAATAAACGCTCCTGATGCCAACTGATTTCCGCGCCCAGCTACCCGCCCTGGCCAACAAGACCTACTTCAACTACGGCGGCCAGGGGCCCTTGCCGAGCTCATCCCTCGAGGCCATCACGGCCGCCTGGCGCAGCATCCAGGAGCTGGGCCCGTTTACCGGCGCGGTATGGCCTTTTGTGGAACAGACCACCAGCCAGCTGCGTCAGCACATGGCTGGCTGGTTTGGCGTGCCAGCGCACCGGTTGGCCTTCAGCGAAAACGTAACCAGTGGCTGCGTACTGCCGCTCTGGGGCCTGCCCTGGCAGGCAGGCGACGAACTCCTGATCAGCGACTGCGAGCATCCTGGGGTGGTAGCCGCCTGCCGCGAACTAGCCCACCGACAAGGGCTTGTGCTCACCACCTTGCCGGTGGCGGATCTACGCGGCACTGCCGATGACACAAACAAGCAGGTGCTGCAGCGATTGGATCGCCAGCTCAGCCCCGCCACCCGATTGGTTGTGCTTTCACACCTGCTCTGGAATACGGGCCAGGTGATGCCGATTGCCGCGGTAGCTAGCCAGCTCAGCTCACACCCCAAGCATCCCTGGCTGCTGGTGGACGGGGCCCAATCCCTTGGGGCCATTCCCATCGAAGCCGCCGCAGCCGCCGCTGACATCTACGGCTGCACCGGCCACAAGTGGTGTTGCGGCCCCGAAGGACTGGGAGCAGTAGCCCTATCGGAGCGGGTGGTGCGCGAGGCCCGACCCACCCTGATCGGCTGGCGCAGTCTCAGCCACGAAGCCAGCGGCCAGAGCGAATTTCACACCGACAGCCGGCGCTTTGAAGTGGCCACCTCCTGCGTACCCCTTTGCGCAGGGCTTGAGCAATCCTTGCAACTGATGGAAGCGGAAGGCACAGCCGAAGAGCGCCTGGCCCTGATTCAGCAGCGCAGCGGCTATCTCTGGCAAGGGCTGCAGGCAAACCCGCGCGCCCGCACGCTGTTGGAGGTGCCGCCACCAGCGGGGCTGGTGAGCTTTGAGATCAGCGGGGAAGATCCGGAAATGGTGGTGAAGCGCCTGGGTGAGCAAGGCATCTGGCTGCGCAGCCTCGACGACCCCCACTGCCTGCGGGCCTGCACCCACATCACCAGCACCGAAGCCGAGATTGACCAGCTACTTAGAGCTTTGCAAGCCCTCTGAGTAGCTCCCAACTCCGAACAAAAAGAAGGGGCTTCCGCCCCTTCTCTAGATCAAGCTTGCCTAAATCTAATTGCGATCAGGAAGCCTGGTCGCTGAACACATTGCGATAAACCCAACCAGCCAGCAAGGCCCCCACGATTGGCGCCACCCAGAACAACCAGAGCTGACCCATCGCTTCCACTCCGGCCCAAACAGCCACTGCGGTGCTACGCGCAGGGTTAACTGATGTATTAGTCACCGGGATGCTGATCATGTGAATCAGCGCCAGGGTGAGGCCAATAGCAAGGCCAGCAAAGCCAGAGGGCGCCAGGCGATCAGTGGCACCAATAATCACCAATAGGAAGAAAAAGGTGAGCACTAGCTCCACGATCAAAGCTGCCCAAAAGCCATAGCCACCTGGTGAATGGGTGCCCCAGCCATTTGTAGCCAGCGGATTACTACCAGCCATCACCAAATCAAAAGCAGGGCCACCAGCCACCACAAGCTTGATAAAGCCTCCGGCCAGAACGCCGCCGATCACCTGAGCCACGATGTAAGGCAGCAACTCCGAACCCTTCATTCGTCCGCTGGCCCAAAGGCCGAAGCTCACCGCCGGATTGAGATGACAACCAGAGATGTGCCCAATTGCATAGGCCATTGTTACCACCGTGAGGCCAAAGGCAAGCGACACGCCAAGGAAGCCAAGTCCAAAGGGGTTGCCCGGAGCAATATCTGCGCCAGTGAGATACGGGAAATTAGCCGCAATTGCGGCACTACCGCACCCTCCCAACACCAGCCAAAAAGTACCGAAGCCTTCAGCAAGAAGCTTCTTGCCCATTGGAATAGAGGCTGTCACAAATGTGATTTATAAGACTATCGAAGTTTATCGGGAGCACCTTACGGAAACAAGACACTGGGAGCATTCACGAAGAATTCAGCCGCTAAGTGCCCCGCCGGCAGCGCAGGGCTTTCTCCGCCTCTTCCCGGTCGTCGAAGTGAACCTTGGTGGTGCCGAGGATCTGGTAGTCCTCATGGCCCTTGCCGGCAATCAGCACCAAATCCCCAGGTGCTGCCGCGGCGATGGCGGCGGCGATCGCTACCGCCCGGTCGGCCTCCACCTGCATGGATGCTCCAGGGGCAATGCCGGCAGTCACATCAGCCAGGATTTGCTGGGCATCCTCGGTGCGGGGGTTGTCAGAGGTCACATAGAGCTGGTCAGCCAGCTGGGCTGCAATCGCTCCCATCTGGGGGCGCTTACTGCGGTCGCGGTCGCCGCCACAGCCGAACACGCAGATAAGGCGCCCCGCCGTAAAGGGGCGGCAGGCAGCCAGGGCATTGGCCAGGCCATCGGGAGTGTGGGCGTAATCCACCAGCACGGCCGGGTCGCCGCAGCCGTCACCCACCACCACCCGCTCCATGCGTCCAGGCACACCGCGGAAATTGGCCAGCCCCTCGAGCAACTGGGACAGGGGGACGCCCTGCTGTACCAGGGCACCAACCGCCTGCAGCAGGTTCATCAGGTTGAAACGCCCCAGCAGGGGTGAGTGGAATGCCCCCTCCCCCGCCGGCGTCTGCAGCACCCCGCGCACGCCGCCTGCCCCCAGCTGCAAATCGCGGATGAACAGCTCGGCGCTGGGGTCTTCCAGGGAGCTGCGCCAACAGGCTTTACCCAGACGGCTCACCAGCTGGGCGCCCCAGGGGTCGTCGCCATTCACCACCGCCCCCCCAGCCAGCAGCGGCTCCGCAAACAACCGCGCTTTGGCCTCGAAATAGGCCTGCATCGAAGGGTGATAGTCGAGGTGGTCTTGGGTGAGGTTGGTAAACACGGCACCGGAGAAGTGGCAGCCAGCTACCCGCTGCTGATCAAGAGCATGGGAGCTCACTTCCATGGCACCGATCTGGGCACCGGCCTCAACGGCCTGGGCCAGCTGGGCCTGGAGCAGATCGGCGAAGGCCGTGGTGTGCTGAGCCGTCACGCTGTGGCCAGGCCAGCGATTCACCAGGGTGCCAAACAGAGCCGAAGGCCTGCCTGACGAAACCGCCAGATGCTCAATCAAATAGGTGGTGGTGGTTTTGCCATTAGTGCCGGTGACCCCAATCAGGGCCAACCGGCGACTGGGCTGGGACCAGAAGGCAGCCGCCATCTCTCCGGCCCAGCGGGTCAGCGGTTCAGGCGCTACCAGCACAGCATCGCCTGGCCCAGGCGGCTGAAGGGCCGCCGCGGCCTCGCTTATCACCGCAGCTACCGCACCGGCCTGCAAGGCCTGGGGCCAGAAGCAGCCCCCATCCACCTGGGTGCCAGGCAGCCCCACAAACAAAGTGCCCCGCCCGATGCGGCGCGAGTCACAGCTGATGCCGCTCAACTCTCCGTTGGGCACGCCCAACGGCACCTCCAAACCCACCTGCTGCAGGACCGGATGGAGCAGCTGGGTCATGGCACCGTCAGGAAAGCTGGCGCCTTTCTAAGCGTCCTGGCTGGAAAAACCGTGCTTCTGCAACCAAACCTGCAAGCTGGCGCCAGCCAGCCGGGGCGGCACCCTGGGCAGCTGCCGATCTCCCTGGCCGGAGCGCACCTGCAGAACCGGCACCTCCAGCCCAAAGCGGGCCTGCAGGGCGGGATCACCATCCACATCGATCAACTCCAGCGCCAGCGGAGGATCGATGGCGCGCAACTTCTGCTCCAGTCCCTCACACAGACAGCACCCCTTGCGGGTTAGCAGCACCAAAACAGGGAGCCCGGGGGAGGAAGAGGGCCAAGAGGGAGCGGAGGAGAGCATCAATCGGGCACCGGATCGCAACCGCAGGCGCTGAAGGGATGACAACGCAGCAGCCGGCGCAGGGTGAGCCAGCTGCCCCGCCAGGGCCCATGGCGGCTGATCGCCTCGAGGCCGTAGGCGCTGCAACTGGGAATGAAACGGCAGCGGGGCCCGAGCAAGGGCGAAATCCACTGGCGATAAAAGCTGATCAAGGCGAGCAATAGGGCCGCCAGGCCACGAGTAAGCAATTGGGTCAGCAGCTGGGTTGACTGTTTGCTCGGCAGTTGGGGTGAAGCCCCAAGCTCGGCCTCTTGCAGGGAGGCGAGGCCCGGCTCTGGCTGGAGATCGAGGCTGCGCGGCCCAACCGATAGGATCGATCGTTGGCGCGGCACAGCTCGAGTTAGCGGGATCATCCCAGCATGCTCGATACCGCAGCGCCTTGCCTCCCAAGGGAGGTACTTCGTCCTTTGAATTTGTTTTCATGTCTCGCTACCGCGGCCCTCGCCTGAGGATCACGCGGCGCTTGGGAGACCTTCCCGGTCTCACCCGTAAGTCCGCCAAGCGGTCTTATCCCCCCGGTCAGCACGGCCAAGCCCGTCGCAAGCGCTCCGAATACGCCATCCGCCTCGAAGAGAAGCAAAAGCTTCGCTTCAACTACGGCATCTCCGAACGTCAGCTGGTTCGCTACGTCAAGAAAGCCCGGGCCCAAGAGGGTTCCACGGGTACCAACCTGCTGAAACTGCTCGAGAACCGTCTCGACAATGTTTGCTTCCGTCTGGGCTTTGGTCCCACCGTCCCCGGCGCCCGTCAGCTGGTGAACCATGGCCACCTGACCGTGAACGGCCGCGTCGTGGACATCCCCAGTTACCAGTGCAAGGCCGGCGATGTGGTCGCCGTGCGCGAGCGCAAGCAGAGCAAGCAACTGGCTGAAGGCAACTTGGCCTTCCCGGGTCTGGCCAACATCCCGCCCCACCTGGAGCTCGATAAAAACAAACTCGTCGCCAAGGTGATCAGCAAGTGCGAGCGCGAATGGGTCGCGCTTGAGATCAACGAACTGCTGGTGGTTGAGTTTTACTCCCGCAAGGTGTGAGCGACTGGCTGCTGCTGCGGCCCCGAACTCCCCAAGCCCTCGCCCAGTGGCGGGGGCTTTTTGTTGCATTCATTTTTGTAGCGACCGGCGTAGCGGCAGCGCCCAACCTGCGCGCTTTTTAGCCAAACCAATGCTTGGCTAAACCTTAGTTTAGCTAAGCATTGCAAACACAAAGATCAGCCGCTGTCGATCATCAGACTCTGCCGATCATCAGCCGCTGCCGATCAAGGTCTCCAGGGCGGCGGTCACATCGGCCTGACGCATCAGCGCTTCGCCCACCAGCACCGCATCGGCGCCAGCACCCTGTACCCGGTCGAGGTCGTCGCGGGTGAACAGGCCCGACTCGCTCACCAGCAGGCAGCCCTTGGCGCGGATGCGTTCGCCATAAACGGCGGTGAGCTGCTCGGTGGTGGCCAGATCGGTATGGAAGCTGGCCAAATCGCGGTTGTTGATACCGATAAGTTGCACGCCATCAAGGCCCAGCACCCGCTCTAGTTCCTCGCCGTCGTGCACCTCCACCAGCACGGCCAAGCCCAGAGCCCTGGCCACCTTGAGCAGGTAAGCCAAATCCTGATCGCTGAGAATCGCGGCGATCAGCAGGGCCGCATCGGCCCCGGCGGCGCGGGCCTGAAATAGCTGATATGGGCTCAGGATGAAGTCCTTGCAGAGCAGGGGCAGATCCACCGCCTGGCGCACCTGCACCAGCACCTCAAAGCCACCCTGGAAAAACTGCTTATCGGTGAGCACCGAGAGGCAGCTAGCACCACCGGCGGCGTAGCCCTTGGCAATCGCTTCAGGATCGAAATCCTCGCGGATCACGCCCTTGCTGGGGCTGGCCTTTTTCACCTCGGCGATCACCGCCGGCTTGCGGCAGGAGGCCCGCAGGGCCGCCAAAAAATCCCTGGTCGCCGGCAGCTCAGCCACCTGCTGTTTGAGCTTCTCCAAGGGCACCCTCTCCCGGGCGGCCGTTATCTCCCGATCCTTCTCCCAGAGGATCTGCTCAAGAATGTGGCGTGGCTCGCTGTCCTCGTGGCGGATGGCGTATTCGAGAAAGGCCACCTTCACCTTGGGGTTGGGCGGCCGGCGACGGATCTCCATGGTGCTCAGCCTGCCACCGCCATGGCTGCTTGCTTGTAGGCCACTTCCACCACCTCGCTCAAGGTTGGATGGGTGTGCACCTCCGTGGCCAGTTGCAACACGCTCTGGCGGCGGGCCACGGCGTTAGCGATCTCCTGGATTAGGTCTGCCGCATGCAAACCAAAGATGTGGGCGCCCAGCACCTCACCGCTGGCTTTGTTGAACAGCAATTTCATCAGGCCTTCGCCCTCGAGTTCAGCCAGGGCCTTGGAATTGGCCTTGAAGTAGCTGCGCACCAGGCCCAGCTCAAAGCCCTCTTGCTCAGCAAGGGCTTGGGCGTCGGCCTCGCTCAGGCCCACCGAGCTGATCTCCGGGTGGGTGAAGGTGGCCGCTGGGATTGAGCGGTAGTCGATCTGGCGGCTGTGGCCAAGAATGTTGTCTACGGCCACGGTGCCTTGGGCGGCAGCGGTGTGGGCCAGCATCATCTTGCCGGTCACATCGCCTACGGCCCAAAGGTGCGGCACCGGCTCACCTCCCACCAGCACCCGCATCTGCTCGTCGACTGGCACGAAGCCCCGCTCGGTTTCCACACCAACGGCAGCCAGGTTGAGCTCGGCGCTAGTGGGCACGCGCCCAGTGGCCACCAGCACCGCATCCACCTCCAGGGTTTCCACAAGCTCCTTGGTGGCCATGTCTGCCAGCTCAATCTTCACCGGGCAGCCGGGGGTCACCTTGCGGGCCAGCACACCGGCACGAGCGTCGATATCACGGCCATTGATCAAGGTGCGGGCAGCAAGCTTGGCGATGTCGGGGTCGAAGGTGGGCATCACCCGATCGAGGGCCTCAATCATCGTGACCTCACATCCCAAGGCCGTGTAGACATCAGCGAATTCCAAGCCGATGTAACCACTGCCGATGATCGCCAGCCAGCGAGGCAGCCACTCGAGGTTCACCGCCTCATCGCTGGTGAACACGGTGCGCCCATCTGTCTCGATGCCGCGGGGCACGAAAGGCTCAGAACCAGTAGCCAGGATCACATCGCGGGCGCTGATGGTGCGCTCGATGCCACTGCCGTTCTCGCGCACCGTGACCTGCTGATGGCCGGCCAGGCGGCCCTGACCCCGCAGGATCGTGGCACCGGCGCGCTCCAGGGTTTTGGTGAGATTGCTGCGGATAGTTGCCACCAGTTGGTTGGCGTGGTCGGCAATTTTTTGACGCTCAAAGCGCACCGGGGCGGCGTGGATGCCGAAGCCCGCCAGATGCTCGGCGTCGGCCAGCTCCCGCACCCGGCCGCTGGCCGCCAGCAGGGCCTTGGAGGGCACACAACCCCTGTTCACACAGGTGCCGCCCATATCGCGCGACTCAACAATGGCGACCCGCAGGCCATGGTCGGCAGCGTGCTTCGCCGCATCGAAGCCGCCATAGCCGGCACCGACCACGATCACGTCGTAATCGAAACTCGAACCATCAAGGGGGGCGTCGCTCACCGGGCAGCACTGCGGTTGTTGACAGGCATTCTCCCCCGTCAAGCTCCAGCCTGCTGGCGCAGACGCTCGAGCAGTAGCGGAGCTGCCGCCACGGCCACATTGAGGGATTCCACCGCTGGGCTGTGGGGAATGGTGACGCGCTGGCTGGCCAGGGCCTGGAGCTCCGCTGACACCCCAGCCCCCTCATTGCCAAGCAGCAACACCGTGGGCCGGGTCCAATCGAGCTGCCAATAGGGAAGAGGTGCCGAAATAACAGGCACCGATCCGGTCTCGGGGCGCACCGCAACCACAAGCTGCAGGCCGGCGGCCGTTGCCGCCTGCAACCGCTCCGCCAACTCCTGCCTGCTCTCTCGCACCAGGGGCAGGGCCAAGGCAGCCCCCGCCGAGGCGCGCAACACCTTTGGTTGAAATGGGTCAGCCCCATCGGCCAGCCACAGGGCCCCGACCCCCGCCGCCAAGGCAGTGCGCATCAAGGTGCCGAGGTTGCCGGGATCCTGGATCCCATCAAGAGCCAGCACAAAGCTGGCTGTGCCTGGAGCCGCTGCCGTCGGAGGCAGCAGGCTGGCCACCACTCCGTCGGGATGCTGGGTAGTGGCTATAGCTTCCAGCACCTCACCACTCACCAATCGCCAACTGCAGCCTGGAGGCAGGGCTGCCACCAGCTCGCCATGGTCAGCCAGCCAAGCGGCGGTAGCCAAAACGTCCCTGGGCTGAAGCCCTAGACGTACCGCCTCCTGCAGGAGGTGGGTGCCTTCCAGCAGCAGCAACCCCTGCTCGCGGCGACCGCGAGACTCCTGCAGAAGACGCAGCTGCTTAACCAGCGGGTTGCGGCGGCTAGTGAGCGGCTCGGCAGCACCCAAGCCATCGCTAGGGATCACTTCAGAAAGCCTGGTGACGGCGCACATTCAAACCGTCGTGCACTACGAGCTCCTTGCCGTCTAAATCGAGACCACGCACCGAGGCGACCTCACCCTTCAGGCCTTCAGCATGGAGGTTTTCGACCAATTTCTTGATGACAATGTCCTCGATCGTGGATTGATCAAGGCTGTCGGGGGTAAGGCTCTCAAGGAATTTGCCTAACTTCGAGGCCATCACCTCGGAAGCGTTTGAGATCTTGAGAACGATCATGAGAAAAATGCGGATGGGGAGACTTGAACTCCCACGACATTGCTGCCACTAGTACCTGAAACTAGCGCGTCTACCAATTCCGCCACATCCGCGTGGCTGTCGCTAGAGCTGAGCTCGCTGCAACGAAGAAAACATACGCCATCGGCAACCCGCACCAGCGGTCGGAGCCAGTTCCATCGGCGGTCGGCTAGACGGTCTCACAATTTGTTGTCAATATGCTGCGACGTGAGCTGGGCAGTCGTTCCATGGGTCTGATCGCTGTCCAATCACCTAGCAAGACCCGTTCTCTTCAAACTCCCCAGCTTGAAATCCGAGGCGGCCGGCGCCTCTCCGGTGAGCTGCACGTGAGTGGTGCCAAGAACTCAGCCTTGGTGCTGATGGCTGCCTGTCTGTTGACCAGGGACACCATCCGACTGAGAAACGTCCCTCCGCTCACCGACATCGCCGCCATGAGCGAGATGCTCAGCAGCCTTGGCGGCCAGGTCCACCGTGATGGTGACGCACTGGAATTAAAGGGCGACTCAATCAATAGCTCTACAGCGCCCTACGAGCTGGTGAATAGCCTCAGGGCCAGCTTCTTCTGCATTGGCCCCCTGCTTGCCCGCACTGGCATGGCCAAGGTGCCCCTGCCAGGCGGCTGCCAGATCGGCACCCGGCCAGTCGTCGAGCATGTCAAAGGTCTCAAGGCCCTGGGCGCCCAAGTAACCATTGAGCACGGGGTCGTTACCGCCGTGGTGCCAGGCAGCGGCCATCGCCTCACGGGCGGCCGCATCCATATGGACTGCCCCAGCGTTGGAGCCACCGAGACATTAATGATGGCGGCCGCGCTCGCCGATGGCGAGACGGTGATCGACAACGCCGCCCTTGAGCCAGAGGTGGTTGATCTGGCAGGCCTGCTGATCGCCATGGGCGCCAAGGTGCGCGGCGCCGGTACCTCCACGATCACGATCGTGGGTGTGGATCGCCTGCATGGCGCCGACTACGCCGTTATCCCAGATCGCATCGAAGCGGGCACGTTTCTACTGGCAGCCGCCATCACCCGCTCCCATTTGCGGGTAACCCCAGTGATCCCAGATCACCTTGGCGCCGTGCTCACCAAGCTCGAGGAGGCGGGTTGCACCTTGGAGCACGACGGCGTCGGACTCACCATCAAGGCCGATCAGATCAATGCAGTTGACCTGCGCACCCAGCCATTCCCCGGCTTCCCCACCGACCTGCAAGCCCCCTTCATGAGCCTGCTGGCCACGGCCCGGGGCACCAGCGTGATCACCGAAAACATCTTTGAAAATCGCTTGCAGCACGTGGCCGAACTGCAACGCATGGGTGCCGACATCCGTATGCAGGCCAACACCGCCTTTGTGGAAGGGGTGGCCCGCCTCAGCGGTGCTCCAGTGCAAGGCAGCGACCTGCGCGCCGCCGCCGCCATGGTGCTGGCTGGCCTAGCCGCCGACGGCATCACCAGCGTGCGCGGCCTCGAATACCTAGACCGTGGCTACGCCAATCTTGAGGGCAAACTCAATGCTGCCGGTGCCAGCATTGAGCGTGTCAGCTCGGCGGCTTAAGCTCTCAACTGCGGGAGCGTGCCGGAATTGGTAGACGGACTCGACTCAAAATCGAGCGCCTTCGGGTTTGTGGGTTCGAGTCCCACCGCTCCCATCTCGCCCATCACCCGCTCAGGCATGTCTGCCTCGGCCGTGATGGACACCTACGCCCGCTTCCCGATCAGCCTCACCCGAGGCCGGGGAGTCTGGGTTTGGGATAGCAATGGCAAGCGCTATCTCGACTGTGTAGCCGGCATTGCCGTCTGCACCCTTGGCCACAGCGACGGGCGGCTGAAGCGGGCCCTAAGCCACCAGCTGGGCAAGTTGCAGCACGTATCCAATCTGTATCGAATCCCCGAGCAGGAGGAACTCGCCGCTGCGATCACCGCCAGCAGCTGCCTGGATCGGGTTTTCTTCTGCAACTCCGGCGCTGAGGCCAATGAGGCCGCCATCAAGCTGGCCCGTAAGCACGGCCACACGGTGAGGGGCATCGCCACTGGCGACGGCAAGGCGCCCCTAATTCTCACCGCCCAGGCCAGCTTCCACGGCCGCACCCTGGCTGCGGTTACAGCCACGGGGCAGCCCAAGTACCACCAGGGCTTTGAGCCGATGGTGCAGGGCTTCCGCTACTTCCCTTACAACGACACCGCCGCCTTTGAAGCCCTGCTCGCCACCTGCGAAGTGGAGGGTCCGCGGGTGGCCGCCGTGCTGCTCGAACCAATTCAGGGCGAAGGCGGCGTGCATCCCGGCAACAGGGCCTTTTTTCGGCGGGTGCGGGAGCTCTGCGACGCCCACAACATCCTGCTGATCTTCGATGAAGTGCAGATCGGCGTTGGCCGCAGCGGCCAGCTCTGGGGCTACGAGCAGCTGGGCGTCGAGCCCGATGCGATCACCCTGGCCAAGGGCCTCGGCGGCGGCATCCCCATCGGTGCCCTGGCGGTGAAGGCCTCAGTGGATCACTTCCGCCCCGGCGAACACGCCAGCACCTTCGGCGGCAACCCCTTCGCCTGCCGCGCCGGCCTCACCGTGCTAGCCGAACTAGAGCGACGCGACCTGCTCAGCCACGTGCAGCGGATGGGCGCCCTGCTGCAAGAGCTACTGGCCCAGCTGGTGAGCCGTCATCCCACCCTGCTGGAGGGGGTGCGGGGCTGGGGGCTGCTGCAAGGACTGGTGCTGCGCGAAGAGGCCCCAAGCGCTCCGGACATCGTCAAGGCGGCCATGGAGCAGGGGCTGCTGCTGGTGCCCGCTGGCCCACGGGTGGTGCGCTTCGTGCCCCCGCTGGTGATCCAGCCCCGCCACCTGCGCCTGGCCGTCGACCGCCTCGAGCGCGCCCTACTCAGCCTTGGGCGATGAAACAGCCTTGGCAGCTGAAACAGCCGTGGGCACTGAGCTCGACAATTTCGCCGACCTGATCGAGCCCTTCAGCCGCCGCGGCGTCGACCTGGGACTCGATCGCCTCCAGGCCGCCCTCGCCGAGCTTGGCAACCCCGAGCGCCGCTTTGCCGCCGTGCAGGTGGCGGGCACCAACGGCAAGGGCTCGATCTGCACCCTGGTGCACCAGGCCCTGCTGGCCGCCGGCATCCGCGCCGGCCTCTACACCTCGCCGCACCTGGTGAGCTGGACCGAGCGCATCCGGCTTGGCCATGACCCGATCGCCGCGCCATGCCTGCGCCGCCACCTGGAAACCGCGACGCCGATCGCCCAACGCCACCAGCTAACGCCGTTTGAGCTGGTCACCGCCGCGGCCTTCCTGGCCTTCGCGGCAGCTGATCTGGAGCTGGTGGTGCTGGAGGTGGGACTGGGGGGCAGGCTCGACGCCACCACCTGCCATCCCCACCGGCCCGTGATCGGCTTTGCCTCGGTGGGGCTCGACCACGCTGAGTTCCTCGGGCCGGATCCAGCCACGATTGCCGCCGAAAAAGCCGGCGTGCTCCAGCCAGGGGCCGTGGCGTTTAGCGCTCCCCAGAGCCCGGAGGTGGCGGCGGTGCTGAGCGATCGCGCCGCCGCAGTGGGAGCCGAACTGCGCTGGGTGGAGCCGCTGGATCTCAACCAGTGGCCCCTGGGGCTTTCAGGAGCAGTGCAGGCCGCCAATGGCGCCGTCGCACTGGGCCTGCTGCGGGCATTAAAGGAGCGGGGCTGGCCGGTCAACGACCCAGCCATACGCCGAGGTTTCGCAGCAGCCCGCTGGCCAGGCCGACTACAACAACTGAGCTGGCACGGCCTACCCCTACTGCTCGATGGCGCCCACAACCTGCCGGCCGCCCTCGCCCTGCGCGCCGAACTCGACGACCATCCCGAGCGCCACGGCCTGGCCTCCGGCCCGCGCTACTGGCTGCTAGGCATGCTGGCCAATAAGCAGGGGCCGGAGATAGCCGCGGCCCTGCTGGCCCCGGGCGACCGGGCCTGGATCGTGCCGGTGCCGGGGCACGCCTGCTGGAGCCTTGAAGCCCTTACCGCCGCCAATCCCAGACTCGCTAGCCAGCTGCACAGCGCCCCCAGCCTCGAGGCGGGCCTGACCCTTGCGGGAACCTGCTCCGGACGCATCGTGGTGGCCGGCTCGCTCTACCTGCTCGGCCAGCTGCTTACGACTACCGGAAGCGCAGCAACCACAGCAGGCCAAGCCCAAGTTGCAAGCCAAGGAACTTTTGATTTCGATTGATCCTGCTGCTACTCATCGCCAGCTGCCCGGCATCGAGGCGCGACCGTACCTAAACATGTTTTTAGCACTTAGCTAAGCTAAGCCTAAGTCAAGCAATAAATCACGCATCCACCACCCCGCGCTGACCAGATCAGCCACCCCACACCATCCAGGCCAAAGTGAGGTCCCGCGGCCCATCCCCATGGCTCCCATCTTCGAGCTCCTCTCAGCGGCCCAGCCAGGAGCCAAATCAGTGGCGAAATCAATAGGGAAATCAACAGGGAAATCAATAGGGAAATCAGTGGCCCTTTCCCTAGCCCTGGGGCTGCTGCTGGTGCTGTCTCCACTGCTTTCTCTACTGCTTTCTCCACTGCCGGCAGCGGCCGACTTCTCCGGCGTGGACTACACGCTCACCAACCAGAACGAGCAGGATTTCAGCGGCCAGGATCTAGCCAATACCTCCTTCGCTGGGGCCACCGGACGGCATGCCAACTTCAGCGGCGCCGATCTGCACGGGGCGATCCTCACCCAGGCGGCCTTCCCCAATGCCAATTTCGCCGGTGCCGATCTCAGCGGCACCCTGATGGACAAGGTGGACCTCTCCGGAGCCGATCTCAGCGGAGCCATTCTCACCGGGGCGATCGCTTCAGGCAGCAGCTTCCGCGGCGCCAACGTCACCGATGCCGACTTCAGCGACGCCCTGATCGACCGGGTAGACCAGCGCTCCCTCTGCCGCGATGCCGAAGGCACCAACCCGATCACAGGCGCCGACACCCGCCTCAGCCTGGGCTGTTAAGCCAGCCGCGCAATTTGCCGGGGTTGAGCAGGCCGGCCGGGTCGTAGGCGGCCTTTGCTGCCACCTGGTCGGCATCGATCACACCCAAGCCGCCATCTTCGACGCTGATCACGTGGGGGTTAAACAACACGGCACCGCAGCGGCGGCAATCGTCTAGCAGCTGCTGCAGGGCCTCCTCGCCGCGCCAGCGCAGCAGCGGCAGGGCCGCCAGCCGGGCCGCACCCTGCTGCCTCACGGCCTCCAGGTGCCAAAGCAGGTCGTCGCCCCATTGCTGCCGCAGGCGCTCCAGACAGGGGGCCTCCGGCTGGGGCAGCAGCATCTGCAGGTAGGTCCAATCCGGATACTGGGCGCGCCAATGCAGGGTGGTGTGATTCCAGCTGAGCTCCCGCAGCGGCAGCCCCCGGCTCTGGCCCTGGGGGGCCTGCCAGCGCAGCGCTCCGCCCCGGGCCGCCAGCCAGCTCGGCAACACCTCCAGGGCAGCGGGGGCGGCCAGCAACAACAGGCGCTGCTCACCAGGCTCGGGCGCCGGACAGCCCGCCGGCCAGGGGAGCTGGCTAACCAGCGGCGCCTCCAGCACGGTGATGGCATTGAGCTCAAAGGCCGTGCTTGTAAGTGCCTGGGCCGCCGCCAGGGCCTGCCCCCACTGCTCGAAACCCACCACCAGCTGCTGCCAAACCACCGCCTCGCTGGTGGGCAGCCGCAGGGCAGTGATGATGCCATTGGTGCCGTAGGCGTGGTTGAGCGGGGCGCTGGCCGCAGCATCGAGCTGCAGCAGCCGCGGCTCGGGCTCGAGAGTTACCACCTCCAAACCCAGCAGGTTGCCGGGATCGCGCAGAAAACCCCAGCGCAGAGAGCCGATGCCGCCGGAGCCACCGGCGATAAAACCACCGATGCTGGCGCTGCGCACCGTGCTGGGCACCAGCCGCAGGGCCCGGCCCCGGGGGGCCAACTGCTTCTCGATCGCCCCCATCAAGGCGCCTGCCTCCACCTCGAGCACGCCGGTGGCTTCATCCAGCTGGCGCAGCTGATTGAGGCCGCTGAGATCCAGCACCAGGCCGCCTTGCAGAGGCACGCACTGGCCATAGTTGCCCGTGCCGGCACCCCGCACCGTCAAGGGCACGCCCTGGCGAGCACAGGCTCCTGCCACCAGCAGCACCTGCTCCACCGTGGTGGCTCTGGCCACCAGCTGGGCGCGGCAGCCCTGCAGCAGGGGCACCAGCACCGGCGAGTAGTCGTAATAGTCGCGGGAGAGCCGCTCCAGCTCCAGCGGCGACTCGGCCCCGAGCAGCGGCAGGGTCGAATCCAACCGGCGCAGCTCAGCTGCCAGAGCAGTGATCTGGTCCTCAGGGCAACGCTCAGCCATGGGGTGGCAAAAGGGGGGAAGGTTTCTCAGCTTCGGGCGGCGGCAGCCAGACGCCTTGACGCAATACCCGCCGCTGGGGCGGCCGGGCCAGCAGCTCCCCCCAGCTACCAGCCCCAAGCAGCACTAAATCGGCTGGGGCCCCAAGCCGCACTACCCCATCCCAGGCCAGCTCCAGCACCGCTGCGGCGGCGGTGCTGAAGGGGGCCAGGCCCAGCCGCTGCCAGGGCACCAATTGGCAGAGCGGCGCCGACCAGCGCAGCAGCTCAATGGGATCGAAATCACCACCTGGATACCAGGGGTCTTGCACGTTGTCGCCGCCGATAGCCAGCCTCACACCCGCCTGCTGCAGGCTGCGGATCGGCGCCAGGGGCCGCCGCCAGGGGGTGCGCCCGGGCCGGCGCCCCAGCAGCCAAAAATTGGTGGTAGGCAGGGCTACCACGGCGATATTGGCGGCGGCCAGCCGATCCGCCAGCCGGTCGCAGTTGCGTTGCGGCAACAGGGCCATGCTGCTGGCGTGGCTGCAGGTGATCGCCACGGCGCGGCGCTGCTCCAACACCAACTGGGCCACCATCGCCACCCCCTCACCAGGGCAGGAATCGGCCTCATCAACGTGCAGATCCACGCCGCAACCATGGCGCTCCGCCAGGTCAAGCAGGGCCAACAGGGCCTCGCGGTCGGCGCTGCGGCGAGCGGCACCCTGGCCATAGGGCGGCCCGATCACCCCACCCAGCAGCCCCTGGCCAGCGGCCACCCGCCGGGCCAGGGACTGCCCCTCCGCCGTGAGCCAATGGCCCATTGGTGCCAGGGCCACCAGCTGCAGCTCCAGCCGCTCGCGCCAGCGCTCACGGGCCGCCAACAGAGCTTCCCAGCTGGGCTCGGCCCCAGCCCCCACGCTATCGATATGGCTGCGGATCGCCCGCACGCCGTTGCGCCAGGCCCGCTCCAAGGCCCGCTCAGCCCGCTCAGCCACCTGCTCAAAGCTGCGCTGAGCGTATTCGCGTTGGTTAGCAGCGAAGGCCGCCGCCATGGTGCCCTCCCGGTTGGGAAAGGCGGCGGCGCTGAAAGCCTTATCCAAGTGAGCATGGGGCTCAATCAGGGGAGTTAGGGCCAGGGGCAGGCTGGCCGCCACCGCCTGGGCGGGCAGGGGCGAAATGGCCGTGATCCGTCCCGCCTCGAAAGCGATGCTCAGGGACACCAGCCCATCCGCATCGGCGCGAAACCCGGCTCCGCCCAGGCGCGGATCCAGCAGCCCCCGGGGCAGGCGCAGCTCCACTAGGGGCTCTCGGGACGGTCGGTGGCAGCGCTGATCAACACAAATTGACCGGCTACGCCCACCACGGTGGAGCGAAAGCGAGGCACCTGCCAGCGCAGCAGCGATTGGCCACCAAGCTCACTTTCGAAAACACTCAACAGGCCGTAGTTGCGGCGGCGGGTGTGGCTGAGCACCACGGCCGCCAAGGCCGCTCGCTGGGCCTGAACAAGCCCCACACAGTTGTTGATCGCCATCCGCAACAGCACCGGCACGCCGCCATCACCGCAGAGCTCCTTGCTGATCTCTTCCACTAGGCGATCACTGGCGTAGGCTCGGAAATCGGCAGGGGATGGATTGGTGAGGGCAAGCCCGCCAGCGGCTAGGGCGAGCACGATCAAGCCAGGCGCCCATGCAAAGCGGGCCGGGGTGTCCGAACGGCAGACCAAACGGTTCAAAGTTGCAGGCAATCAAGGTTGGCACCCTTTGCTCGCCACGGCAGGCGCCTTGCCCCAACCCTCAACGTCCTGTCTAATGCGAGCCCAGGGGCAAGGGCATGGACCAGAAGCTCATTGGCACGGCCTTTCTTTCTGCCCTGGCAGCAGCCCTGCTCGACGCCGACTCAGAAGCATTTCTACGCGACCTAGTCGGGCCCTGGCTGCGCTCGCCGCTGCTGGTGCCAGTGGCCGGCGTGCTGCCCGAACTGCAAACAAGCGCAGGGATTCTCTGCCTGGTAGCAATTCCGATCCTGTGGCTGAGGCCGCGGTAGCTGTGCTGAAGCAGGTCGCCGCAACGGGTGAGAAGCCTTGACAGGCCACGACTTGCTACATTCCAAGGGTGCGGCGGGCGTCGCCAAGCGGTTAAGGCAGCGGCTTGTGGTGCCGCCATCCGGGGGTTCGAATCCCCTCGCTCGCCCTTGATTCCCTAGCCGTCCCCACCACTTTTGGGGCGGCTTTTTTGTGACTACTGCAGCGTCTGCAGCAAAACCCCAGCCCCATGCCGCACCGGATCGGCGCAGGGCAAGCCGAGCTCGGCCGCGGTGGCGGCAACAGCAAGCTGAGCTGCGGCGGCGTCCAATCGGGCGGTGTTGAGCGCCACGGCCCGCACCCGCGGCCGCAGGCCATCGGGACGCCCCAAGGCCGCCAGGGCCTCCAGCGCCGCGATCAACTCGGGCAGGGGCGGGATCGCTACCGGCACCTCCCCTGGCCGGGTGCGCACGTGGCTCTGGCCAGCGCGGTGCACCAGCAGCAGTTCGGTGGGCTGGCTGCCGCGCAGCAGGGGCAAGGTGGCGCTGGAGCCCGGATGGCAGAGCGACCCCTGGCCCTCCACCAGCAGCAACGCCTCCGGCCCGGCCCCAACGGCGGCGGCCAACACGGCCGCCTCCACGGCACCGGCGGCGTAATCAATCCGCACGGCATCGAGGGCCACGCCCTGGCCGCTAATCAAGATGCCTGCCTGACCCGTGCCCACAAAGCGGGCATCAAGGCCGCGGCGCCTGGCCTCAGCCTGCAACTCCAAGCAGGCGCTCATCTTGCCCACGGCCATATCCGAACCCACGGCCAGCACCCGGCGGCAGGGCAGGGCAGCGGCGCGCGCTGCGGCCACCTCCAAGCCAGCCGGCTCCTGGCGCAGATCCCAGATCCACTGGCCGGCTCGGCTGCAGGCGGCAGCCAGCTCGGGATCATCGCCAAGGCGGCTGTGCAGGCCACTGGCCAGGTTCAGCCCCGCCTCCAGCGCCGCCAGCAGATCGGCCCGCATCGCTTGTGGCAGACGGCCGCCGGAGGGGGCCAGCCCCACCACCGCCACCTCGGGCCCGTAGGCCAGGGCCGCCGCCATATCAGCCACCACCGGCACAGCCCGCTCAATGCCGCTCACCTGCTGCAGGTCGAAGCCAGCGAAAGCCGGATCGATCACCGCCACGATCGGCCCACTGCGATAGCGCAACATCGCCAAACCGGTCTTGCCGCTGAGGTCGTCGAGGCCGCCGTGGAGCAGCAGCACGACCGGAGCGCTTGGGCTCAACATGACGCCTGCCCCATGGAGATACCCAGATTGATGCCAAGGCCGGGGCCCGCTGGCGGAATCAGCACGTCTCCCTCCAGGGTCAATCCGGTGAAGGGGTCGTCCACCAGGTTGAGATGGCTATCGAGATCGGGCCAGGTCACTAGGGGCAGCAGCTGGGCTGCCGCGCCATTGAGCAGGGCGCCATCCGAGTAGCACCCCACCATCACCCCTAAACCCAGGCGGCGAGCAGCCTGGGCCAGCAGCAGGGCCTCGCTGAGGCCACCGCTCTTGAGCAACTTGATGTTGATGCCATCTACGTGGGGTGCCAGCCGCAGCAGATCGGCCAGCTGCCAGCAGCTCTCATCGGCCACCAGGGGCAGGGGGGATTCGCCATGCAAGGCCGCAAAACCAGCGCTGTCAGCCTCCGGATCCAGCAGGGGCGCCAGGGGCTGCTCGAGCAGCACCACGCCGGCCCGCTCCAGGGGCTCGAGCATGGCCCGGGCTGTGGCCAGATCCCAGCCGCCGTTGGCATCCACCTGCAGCTCGCAGGCGCTACCCGTCTGCTGGCGCCGCCGCTCAAGGGCGGTAGCCACCCCCTCCAGCAGGGGCAGGTCGTGGGCGATGCCAGCGGGGCTGCCCAGCTTGAGCTTGATGCGGGTGGCAGGCAACTGCAGCCACCAGCGCTCGAGCCGCGCCAGGACAGCCTCGGGCGTACCTAAGCCAAGGGTGACGCTGGTGGCGACACAGGCGCCTGGATCCAGGCCCCAGAGCCGGTGCAGGGGCTGGTTCAACCTTTTGCCCCACCAGTCGTGCAGGGCCAGATCCAAGCCGCAACGGGCCGGGGGGCTCAGGGCGGCCAGCAGGGGCTCCAGGGCCTGCAGGGGCTCAGGCGCCAGGGCGACCAGCTGGGGGGCAACCGCCTCCAGCTCCGCAGCAACGGCATCGGTGTCGTAATGGCGGTGGCCGGTATCGAAGCCGCCGGTCTCGCCTATGCCCGTGAGCCCGTCGTGCTCAAGGCTCACCAGCAGGTGCTCCGCCGCAGCCGTCGTGCCGCGGCTGATGGCCAGGGGCACGGCCTTGGTGAGCTGAAAGCGTTGCAGGCGAAGCTGCATCAGAGCTAAGGCGCTGGCCTCAAGCTGACACGGGTCTGGCACACGTCCTGGAATCCGTACAGCGTGTACAGATTCCAGGACACCAGAACAGGTCCCTTTTCCCGCCAGCCGCCAACCCTGATGGCCGAAACTAGTTGCATGACGGCCACCAACCTCAGCACCAACGTCCCCCGCGGCAGCTACTGGATCACCACCTTTGGCTGCCAGATGAACAAGGCGGATTCCGAGCGCATGGCAGGGATCCTGGAAGCCATGGGCTACCGGGCCGGCACAGATGAGCACAGCGCCGATCTGGTTCTCTACAACACCTGCACAATCCGCGATAGCGCCGAGCAGAAGGTTTACAGCTACTTAGGCCGCCAGGCCCAACGCAAGCGAATCAACCCCAACCTCACCCTGGTGGTAGCGGGCTGCGTAGCCCAGCAGGAGGGCGAATCTTTGCTGCGGCGAGTGCCCGAGCTGGATCTGGTGATGGGCCCCCAGCACGCCAACCGGCTGGACACCTTGCTGGCCCAGGTGGAGCAGGGTCAGCAGGTGCTAGCCACCGGTGAGCAGCACATCCTTGAAGACATAACCACCGCTCGCCGCGACAGCCAGGTATGCGGCTGGGTGAATGTGATCTACGGCTGCAATGAGCGCTGCACCTACTGCGTGGTGCCCTCGGTGCGCGGCCAGGAGCAGTCGCGGCTGCCCGAAGCGATCAAGCTGGAAATGCAGGGCCTGGCGGCACGCGGCTTCAAGGAGATCACCCTGCTGGGCCAAAACATCGACGCTTACGGCCGCGACCTGCCCGGCATCACCCCCGAAGGCCGCCGCGCCCACACCCTCACCGACCTGCTCCATCACGTCCACGACGTGGCCGGAATTGAGCGGATCCGCTTTGCCACCAGCCACCCGCGCTACTTCACCGAGCGGCTGATCGATGCCTGCGCCGACCTACCCAAGGTGTGCGAGCACTTCCATGTGCCCTTCCAGAGCGGGGACGATGACGTGCTCAAAGCCATGGCCCGCGGCTACACGGTGGATCGCTACCGCCGCATCGTTGAGCGCATCCGTGAGCGCATGCCCGATGCCTCGATCAGTGCCGATGCGATCGTGGCTTTCCCCGGCGAAAGCGACGCCCAATACCGCCGCACCCTGGCCCTGATTGAGGAGATCGGCTTCGACCTGGTGAATACCGCCGCCTACTCGCCGCGGCCCAACACCCCAGCAGCCGACTGGCCAAACCAGCTCAGTGAGGCGGTGAAGGTGGAACGCCTGCAGGAGCTCAACGCCCTGGTGGAGCGCACCGCCCAGCAGCGCAGCAACCGCTACGCCGGCCGCTGTGAGCAGATCCTGGTGGAAAGCAGCAATCCCAAAAACTCCAATCAGGTGATGGGCCGCACCCGCACCAACCGGCTCACCTTTTTCCCCGCTCAAAACGCCCATGGCAGCCCGATCAAACCGGGCGACCTAGTAACGGTGCAAATCGAAGAGGTGCGCGCCTTCTCCTTGAGCGGCAAACTGGCCTGAGTTTTGGGCCCCCTGGGTCCCATACCGGCCGGCATGACTCCCACCCCCATCGCCGTTGGTCTGATCTTTGGGGGGGCCTCCGGCGAACATGCCGTCTCAATCCGTTCCGCCGCCACGGTGGCGGCGGCCATGCGGGATGCCGAAAACGCGTCGAGCTACGCGCTGCATTGCTTCTACATCGATCCCGAAGGGCGCTGGTGGGGAGCTGAGTTGGCCGATGCTGTGTTGCTCCAGGGCAGCCCGGCCCGGCTCGAGCAACTGCCCCAACCGCTGCCGCCGCCTGGATTCCGGGGCTTACCTGCCGGCGCCCTAGAGATCGATGTGTGGCTGCCGGTGCTGCACGGCCCCAACGGCGAAGACGGCACGATCCAGGGCCTGTTCACCCTGATGCAGGTTCCCTATGTGGGTTCGGGTGTGCTGGGCTCGGCAGTGGGCATGGATAAGCAGGCGATGAAGGCCGCCTTCGCCGCCGCCGGCCTGCCCCAGGTGCCCTATGCCTGCGTGTCAGCGAGCGCAGCGGCCCAAAACGACGACCCCCTGCTCGACCAGCTGGAGAGCCAGCTCGGCTACCCCTGCTTCGTGAAACCAGCCAACCTCGGCTCTTCGGTGGGCATCAGCAAGGCCACTGATCGGGCCAGCCTGCAGGCCGGTCTGAAGCTTGCCGCCGCCCTTGATCCGCGGCTGGTGGTGGAGCAGGGGGTGACGGCCCGCGAGCTGGAATGCGCGGTGCGGGGCGGCGGCCACCAGCCCCTGCAGGCCTCGGTGCTGGGCGAAATCTGCTTTGAAGCCGATTGGTACGACTACGAAACCAAATACAGCGAGGGCAAAAGCCACACCGTGATCCCGGCGCTGGTGCCAGAGGCGGTGGCTGAACGCTGCCGGGGCATGGCGATAGAGGCCTGTGAGGCCGTTGGTGCCATGGGGCTTTCGCGGGTTGACTTCTTCTTCTGCGAAGCCAGTGGCGAACTGTGGCTCAACGAGATCAACACCCTGCCGGGCTTTACCAGCCAGAGCATGTACCCGATGCTCTGGGCCGCCACGGGTGTGGCCCTGCCCACCTTGGTGCGCGAATTGATCGAAGGGGCCCGAGAATGGCATTTGCAGGTATCTAGTGGAGGCCCTTCGACATGAGTCACGGCCTGCTTTGGTTGCCACTGCTTTTAGTGTTCGTACTGCTCACCGCCCTGGGCTGGCTCGAGCGGCGGCGGCAGCGCTTGTTTCGCGAATGGGCCGAGGGCTCCGAGCTGGCCAAACTCGACAGCTGCGGCGGCGCCCGGCTGGTGGATGGCCTGCTGAGTTGGTGCTCCTTCGAAGCCGGTCAACTCAAACAAGATGACTTTTTTGTGATTAAGCAGCTCGAATTGGTTGAGCTGCTTTCGCTGGGTTCGGGCGAGGCGCCCCTCACCGAAGAGAGCCAGGGGGCTTGCCGACTGCGCTTAGTGGGTGGTGGCGA
Organism: Cyanobium sp. L1E-Cus; assembly: GCF_024345755.1. Lineage (NCBI taxonomy): Bacteria > Bacillati > Cyanobacteriota > Cyanophyceae > Synechococcales > Prochlorococcaceae > Cyanobium > Cyanobium sp. L1E-Cus. The sequence goes on from NZ_JAGQBS010000005.1 coordinate 135,569, forward strand.
ACAAAAAGACCTGCCCTTCGCCGATTCAGAGCGGGCCCGGCGCTGGATCGATGAGCTGATGTCGCGCTCGCGCTGCGAGTTGTGAGCCAGGAGTGGAGCCTGTTGCGGTGAGTGCCACCCCTCTCCAACCTGGATCGGAGCGGCGGCGCCAACTGCGCCAGCAGCGGCGCCGAGAGCGCCTGCGCAATCTTTGGCGTTTCCTTGTGCTGCTAGCCCTCGCCGGCGGCCTGGGCTACGGCCTGCTGCGTCAGGGCTGGGTACTAACCGGCCCCGACCAGGTGGAGGTGGTGGGCAGCCAGCAGGTGGGAACCGACCAGGTGGTACAAGCCGTCCGCCTGACTTTTCCCCAACCCCTGCTGGGCTTGCACCCCAAACGCATCGCCGATGTGCTGGCCGGTGCCCTGCCGGTGGAACAGGTGCGGGTGAGTCGGCTGATGGCACCGCCGCGGCTGCGGGTTGAACTGGTCGACCGCCAGGCGGTAGCCAGGGCCCAGCGACGCACCGCCAAGGGAAGCGAGCAGGGCTATGTCGATCGATTCGGCCACTGGATGAGCATTGGCCAGGGCCAGGGGGCCGCAGCCAAAGCCAGTTCCGGCTTACTGGTGCTGGGTTGGCAGGCCCGCTACCGCCCGGCCCTCGCCCTGGTACTCGAACAACGGGGGCGGATTGGTGGAGATATCACCCAGATCCGCTTTGAACCAGACAGCAGCCTGTGGCTGCAGAGCAAGCGGCTCGGCAAGGTGCGCCTCGGGCCGGCTGATGCCCAATTGGGGCGGCGCCTTGAAGTGCTCCGTCACCTGCAACAGGAACTGCCGGCGAAGGTGAAGGGCCGCCAGCTGCAATCCATCGATCTCAGCGATCCAGAACAACCCGAGCTGGGCCTACCCTCCACCCCTGGCCAGGCTGCCGCCAGCAGGGAGCCGTAAGGAATCCAGCAGAGACATGCCAGGAAACCCGCAAAGGTGAGACACTCTCCTGATCCAGGCAAGGAAACGCCGACATAATGCAGTCGCCGATTGTTCGCACCGTCACCCCCGATGCCGCTATGACCCAAAGCTCTTCCCAGTCAAACGGTGTCCAGGCCTCAAACGATCCGTCCTTTGGCGGCGTTTCAGGCGAGATTGTGCCGAGCCAGTCGGCACGCATCGAAGTGATCGGGGTCGGCGGTGGCGGCAGCAATGCGGTGAACCGCATGATTGCCTCCGACCTCCAGGGTGTGGGCTACCGGGTGCTGAACACCGACGCCCAGGCGCTGCTGCAGTCGGCATCGCAGAAGCGCATCCAGCTCGGACAAAAACTGACTCGCGGCCTAGGTGCCGGCGGTAATCCGGTAATCGGCCAAAAGGCTGCGGAAGAGTCCCGGGCCGAACTGCAGGAATCACTGCAGGGTGCCGACCTTGTTTTCATCGCCGCTGGCATGGGTGGTGGCACCGGCACCGGCGCAGCACCAATCCTTGCCGAGGTCGCCAAGGAAGTTGGCGCCCTCACCGTAGGCATCGTCACCAAGCCCTTCGGTTTTGAAGGTCGCAAGCGGCTGCGTCAGGCAGAAGAGGGCATTGCCCGGCTGGCCGAGAGCGTGGACACCTTGATCGTGATCCCCAACGATCGCCTGCGCGATGCCATTGCCGGCGCCCCCCTGCAAGAGGCCTTCCGCGCCGCCGATGACGTGTTGCGGATGGGTGTTAAGGGCATCAGCGACATCATCACCCGGCCTGGCTTGGTGAACGTCGACTTCGCCGACGTGCGCTCGGTGATGGCTGGCGCCGGCACCGCACTGCTTGGCATCGGGGTGGGCTCCGGCCGCTCCCGCGCTCTTGAGGCGGCTCAGGCGGCGATGAGCAGCCCCCTGCTGGAATCGGCCCGCATCGACGGTGCCAAGGGTTGTGTGATCAATATCAGCGGCGGCAAAGACATGACCCTCGAGGACATGACCACCGCCTCTGAAGTGATCTACGAGGTTGTCGATCCTGACGCCAACATCATTGTGGGTGCCGTGGTGGATGAACGCCTCGAGGGCGAAATCCACGTGACCGTGATCGCCACCGGCTTCGAGAGCGGCGCCCCCTACCGCACCGAGCGCACCGTGGTCAGCTTTGCCGGAACTCCCCTGTTCAACAGCACCCAGGAGGAACGGGGCGCCAAAATCCCGCCATTCCTGCTCAACCGCCAGAGCCAGGAAAGCTAGTCAGCGGTTTGTGATTGGGGTGACCCGGATTCCACGCCTGCCCTGAGCATCCCGTGTGGCTGCTCCCTTCCGGTCCTGACCAGATTTGGGCGTCAGAGCCGCATGGGTCCGAGTCGACTAGATGTTAGCAATGGCATCACCCGCACCGAAGCCCGTGCCCCTGCGCCCCGCTGATCTGGCGAGCCGCAAGCAGGCTGGCCTGCCGATCACGATGCTTACGGCCTGGGATGCCCTCTCTGGCGCTCTGGTGGCCGAGGCGGGCGCTGATGCGGTGCTGGTGGGGGATTCCCTGGCGATGACCGTGCTGGGCCACGCCACCACGCTGCCGGTGACCCTCGAGGAGATGCTGCACCACACCCGGGCCACGGCCCGCGGCCTGGCCAGCAGCTGCGGCCCTGGGCAGATGCCCCTGCTTATTTGCGATCTGCCCTTCCTCAGCTATCAGTGCAACCCAGATGACGCAGTAGCTGCCGCCGGCCGGGTGCTCAAGGAGACCCCCGCCGCCGCTGTGAAACTTGAAGGCGCCGAGCCTGAGACCCTGACCTTGATCGACCGGTTGGTGCGCAGCGGAATACCGGTGATGGGCCACATCGGCCTGATCCCCCAGTCGGTTCATCGGCTGGGCTACCGCCGCCAGGGCAACGATGAGGTCAGCCGCGAGCGACTGCGGCGCCAAGGCCTGGCCCTGCAGGCAGCGGGTTGCTTCGCCCTAGTGCTTGAACACGTGCCCGCCGATTTGGGCGCCTTGCTGCAACAGGAATTGGATCTACCGGTGATAGGCATCGGCGCCGGCGAGGGCTGTGATGGCCAGGTTCGGGTCACGGCAGACCTGCTGGGGCTCACCAGCCGCCAGCCCCCGTTCAGCCCGCCGCTGTTGCAGGGTCGTGCCCTGGGGGTGGCAGCGCTGCAAGGCTGGATCGCCAGCCAGCGTCACCCTGCCCAAGCAACTGCTCCTGCTCCTGCCACCAAGCCAGTAGCTCCCTCAGCACCCCATTGCTGAGGGCCAGGCCAGCTGGATCGCTGAGTCGCCAGCGGGGCCCCTCAATCCGCAGCAGCCCCTCACCTATCCAGGGATCCAAGTGGCTGCGCAAGGCCACAAGCGCCGCTGGCCCCAGACCCGCCTGGGCCAGCAGCGCGGGCATGGAAACCCCCTCGCGGCGGCGCAACCCCACCAGCAAGCGCTCATCTAGCGGCATTCCTGGGCAAGCCTGACCAGCGCTAGCGGGCGACGAGCCCGGCTGGGCCAACCAGTCGGCGTAGGCCTCGCGGGTGCGCGGCCGGGCCAGGCGCTCGCCCCAGGGCGCCGCGGTGGCTCCCATCCCAAAGCCCCACCAGCCGGCGCCGCTCCAATAGACGCGGTTGTGGCGGGAGGCATGGCCTGGGAGGGCGAAGTTGGAGATCTCGTAGTGGCCGTAGCCAGCGGCGCTGAGCTCGGCCCAGGTGAGCTCCATCAAGTCGGCGCCTAGGTCGGCATCGGGGAGCTGCAGCTGGCCGCGATCGTGGCGCTGGGCAAACACGGTGCCGGGCTCCAGGGTGAGGTCGTAGACGGAAAGGTGGGGCGGTGCCAGGGCAATGGCTTGCCGCAGTTGGCGGCGCCAGTGGCCCAGGTCCTGACCCGGCAGGCCCTGGATCAGATCCAGGCTCCAGCTGCTGAGGGCCCCGCCGCCCAGGGCTTGGGCCAGCCAGCCGGCGGCCTCCAGCAGGTCCGCGCCGCGGTGGCGGCGACCCAGCCCGGCGAGCACGGCATCGTCAAAGCTCTGGCCGCCCAAGCTCACCCGGTTTACCCCGGCCTGCAGATAGCCAGCCAGGCGATCCTGGTCAAAACTGGCTGGATCAAGCTCCAGGCTGATCTCAGCTCCAGGAGCCAGGCCAAACCGGCAGCTCAGTGCCGCCAGCAGGGACTCCAGCTGGGGGGGCGTCAGCAGGGAGGGCGTACCGCCACCGAAATACACCGTGGCAAGCGGGGGGCCGGGGGGCGAGGCGGCAATCTCCTGCAGCAGCAGGCTGAGGTAGGCCGCAATCGAGGCCGACCCCGGCGCCGGCGCTTCCCCGCCGGCAAGGTCGCCCAGGGGCACCACCGGAAAGTCGCAATAAAAGCAACGCCGGTGACAAAAGGGGATGTGCAAATAGGCACTGCGCGGCGGCCAGAGCAGGGCGGCTGCCAGGCCTGGAGCTGGGGCTGGGACTGAAACTGGATGGGGAAATTGAGCAGTCACAACGACAGGTGCGGAAACCCCTTCAGGCCAAAGGCACCGAAATCAGGCATGCTGCATCCCAGATCAGTTGGGTAGCCACGCACGACGGGAATGGTGGACTCCCTCATCCTGATCCTGTTTGTGATCTCTGGCGCCGCCGCCGGGTGGCTGGGGGTAGACCTGCTGCCCGAGCAGCTGCTGCTGCAGGTGGACAAACCAGAAGGGCTGCGCACCGTGCTGGGCGGCTTCGGTGCCTTCTTTGGAGTGATCGCTGGAGTTTTCTTCCAGCAGCTGCGGCGCAAACTGATGCAGCAGGTGCGCACCATGCCCACCGACCTGCTGGTAAGCCGCGCCGTGGGCCTGATCCTCGGCCTGCTGGTGGCCAACTTGCTGCTGGCGCCGATCCTGCTGCTGCCCCTGCCCTGGGAGGTGATCTTCGTCAAACCGCTGGCGGCGGTGCTCAGCAACGTCTTTTTCGGCGTATCGGGCTACAACCTGGCCGAGGTGCATGGCCGCACCCTGCTGCGCCTGTTCAACCCCAGCAGCACGGAGGCGATGTTGGTGGCCGATGGGGTATTGCAACCGGCCAGCGCCAAAATCCTCGACACCAGCGTGATCATTGATGGCCGCATCCGCGGCCTGCTCGCCTCAGGGCTGCTGGAGGGCCAGGTGATCGTGGCCCAGAGCGTGATCGATGAGCTGCAGGCCCTGGCCGACTCGGGCAACGCCGAGAAGCGCGGCCGGGGCCGCCGCGGCCTCAAGCTGCTGAGCGAGCTGCGCGAGCAGTACGGCCGGCGGCTGGTGGTCAACAGCACCCGCTACGAAGGCAACGGCGTCGACGACAAGCTGCTGCTGCTCACCGCCGACACCGGCGGCACCTTGCTCACCGCCGACTACAACCTGGCCAAGGTGGCTGAGGTGAAGGATCTCAAGGTGCTCAACCTCAGCGAGCTGGTGATCGCCCTGCGGCCCGAGGTGCAGCCTGGCGACGAGCTACAGCTCAAGATCGCCCGCGATGGCAAGGAGGCCGATCAGGGCGTGGGCTACCTCGACGACGGCACCATGGTGGTGGTGGAAGGCGCCCGGGGCCGCATTGGCGAGCGGCTGCCGGTGGTGGTCACCGGAGCCCTGCAAAACCCCACTGGCCGGATCGTTTTCGCCCGGGGCGAAGGAGCCCCAGCCGAGGCCAATGGGGAGGCCACCGCCAAGCGCAAACCACGGCAAGAGCGCAGCAAGGCCAATCCGCAGGCGGACGGCCCCCGCTAGGCTCCGCAAACCTGCTTCCATCAACCGCGGATGTCGGTTTCAGCCCCCTACTACGGCGATTCCGCGGCCATGCGCACGCCGCCGCCCGATCTGCCCAGCCTGCTGCTGAAGGAGCGAATCGTTTATCTGGGCTTGCCCCTGTTCAGCGACGACGACGCCAAGCGCCAGATGGGCATTGACGTCACCGAGTTGATCATTGCCCAGCTGCTCTACCTGGAGTTTGACAATCCGGAGAAACCAATTTTCTTCTACATCAACTCCACCGGCACCAGCTGGTACACCGGCGACGCCGTTGGCTTTGAAACCGAAGCCTTCGCCATCGCCGACACGCTCCGCTACGTGAAGCCGCCGGTGCACACCATCTGCATCGGCCAAGCAATGGGCACCGCAGCCATGATCCTCAGCGCTGGCACCAAGGGCCATCGGGCCGCCCTACCCCACGCCTCAATCGTGCTGCACCAGCCCCGCAGCGGCGCCCGCGGCCAGGCAACCGACATCCAGATCCGGGCCCAGGAAGTGCTGCACAACAAGCGCACCCTGCTGGAGATGCTTTCTCTCAACACCGGCAAGTCGGTGGAGCAGCTGTCGCGCGATTCCGACCGCATGACTTACTTCACCGCTGAGGAAGCCAAGGAGTACGGACTGATCGATCGGGTACTCACGAGCCTGAAAGACCTTCCAACCGCTCCGCCGGCCACGGCAGCCGGCCTGGGCTGAGCCACCTTCTGGCAGCCACCGTCAGGCAGCCAGCCCCCCCCCCCCAGGCACCCCGCGTTCCACCGACCACCCCAACCAAACCCATGCCCATCGGCACCCCCAGCGTTCCCTACCGCCTCCCCGGCAGCCAGTACGAGCGCTGGGTTGACATCTACACGCGGCTGGGCGTGGAGCGAATTCTCTTCTTGGGCTCGGAGGTCACCGACGCAGTGGCCAACGCGCTGGTGGCCCAGATGCTCTATCTGGATTCGGAAGACAATTCCAAGCCGATCTACCTGTACATCAACTCGCCCGGAGGCTCGGTGACCGCGGGCCTAGCGATCTACGACACCATGCAGTACGTCAAGAGCGACGTGGTGACGATCTGCGTGGGTCTGGCCGCCTCGATGGGCGCCTTCCTGCTGGGCGCTGGCACCAAGGGCAAGCGGCTGGCCCTGCCCCACAGCCGGATCATGATTCACCAGCCTCTGGGCGGCACCAGCCAGCGCCAAGCCAGTGACATCGAAATTGAGGCGAAGGAGATCCTGCGCATCAAGGACATGCTCAACCATTCCATGGCCGACATGACTGGCCAACCCTTCGAGAAGATCGAGAAGGACACCGACCGCGATTACTTCCTCAGCGCCGCCGAGGCCAAGGAGTACGGCCTGATCGATCGGGTGATCGCCCACCCAAGCGAGGCCTGAAGGGCGCCTGCGTAAGCTCAGCCTCTGCCCTGTCCAGAACCGACGCCTCGATGGCCAAGCTCTATTACGACACCGACGCCGACCTTTCCCTGCTTGATGGCAAGACGGTGGCCATCATTGGCTACGGCAGCCAGGGCCATGCCCACGCGCTGAACCTCAAGGACAGCGGCGTCAACGTGGTCGTTGGGCTCTACGAAGGCAGCCGCTCGGCAGAAAAAGCCAAGGCCGATGGCCTGGAAGTACTGAGCGTCGCCGACGCCTGCGCCAAGGCCGACTGGATCATGGTGCTGCTGCCCGATGAATTCCAGAAGGCTGTTTACGACAAGGAAATTGCACCTCACCTCAGCGCCGGCAAGGTGCTGAGCTTCGCCCACGGCTTCAACATCCGCTTCGAGCTGATCAAGCCGCCCGCGGATGTGGACGTGGTGATGATCGCCCCCAAAGGCCCCGGCCACACCGTGCGCTGGGAATACCAGAACGGCATGGGAGTGCCGGCCCTATTCGCCATCGAGCAGGACGCCAGCGGCCACGCCCGTGAGCTGGCCATGGCCTACGCCAAGGGCATCGGCGGCACCAGAGCTGGCATCCTCGAAACCAACTTCAAAGAAGAGACCGAAACCGACCTCTTCGGCGAGCAGGCCGTGCTGTGCGGCGGCCTCTCCGAGCTGGTCAAGGCCGGCTTCGAAACCCTGGTGGAGGCTGGCTATCAGCCCGAGCTGGCCTACTTCGAGTGCCTGCACGAGGTGAAGCTGATCGTCGATCTGATGGTTAAAGGCGGCCTCACGGCCATGCGCGATTCGATCTCCAATACCGCCGAGTACGGCGACTACGTGAGCGGCCCGCGCCTGGTCACCGCCGACACCAAAGCGGAGATGAAGCGCATCCTCACCGACATCCAAGACGGCACCTTCGCCCGCAACTTCGTGGCCGAGTGTGACGCCGGCAAGCCGGAGATGACCAAAATCCGCGAGCGCGATGCGGCCCATCCGATTGAGCAGGTGGGCAAGGGCCTGCGCTCAATGTTCAGCTGGCTGAAAACGGCCTGATCCAGCCCCTGCTCAGCAATCAACTGTTCAGCAACCCCCTGCTGCTGGTTGTCCTCGCCTGCGCCCTCGATCGCCTAATGGGGGACCCGCGCTGGTGTCCCCATCCGGTGGTGGTCATGGGCTGGTGGATCACCGTGCTGCGCCGCGGCGCTGAAGCCTGGGCGGGCAACAGAGCCTGGAAGCTGCGGCTGGCGGGCGGCTTGATCACGCTGGTGCTAGTGGGCTGCAGCGTCTTGGCGGGCTGGGGAATGGAGCGGCTGGCTCCTACGCCGCTGCTGGTGGTGGCCCTGGCCAGCGCTCTTGCCGGCCGCAGCCTCGAGCAAGCGGTGGGTGGGGTACTGAAAGCTCTGCCTAATTCCGTACAAGCTGTACAGAAACAGACAGAACAAAACCAGATAGAACAAAACCAGACAGACCACTCTGGCGACAACCCAACCCAGGCAGCCCTTCAGCCAGCCCGCCGGGCCCTTGCCTGGATAGTGGGCCGCGACACGGCCGATCTCGACGCCCCGGAAATCCTGCGGGCCCTGGCCGAAACGGCCAGCGAGAACGGCGTGGACGGTCTGTTTGCGCCACTGTTTTGGATGCTGCTGGGGGCTGGGCTCTGGAGCCTCAACCCCTCATGGCCCGGCCCCCTGGCCCTGGCCTGGGGCTTCAAAGCAGCGAGCACCCTGGATTCAATGCTGGGCTACCGCCGCGGGCGCCTGCGCTGGCTGGGCACGGCGGGAGCCCGCCTCGATGACCTACTGGTTTGGCTGCCCTGCCGGTTGGTGGCGGTGAGCCTGCCGCTGGCGGCTGGCCAGCCAGGCCGCAGCCTTGGGGTACTGGCAGCGGCCCGGCGCGATGGCGCCGCCGACCCCTCACCAAATGCGGGGCTATCCCAAGCCGCCTACGCCCACGTCGCCGGGGTGCAGCTGGGGGGCAGCAATAGCTATGGCGGCCAAATGCATCGCAAGCCCCTGCTTGCCGCTGGGCTGCCAGCGCCGGATCAGGCGGCGGTACTGCAAATGCTGCAACTAAATCGGCGGCTTGAGCTGATATGGCTCACTGCTGCCGCTGCAGTGGCGTTCATCACGAAAACTCTCAGCTGATTGCCCCTGCCCCTGCCCCTGACGAAGCTGCAAGCAGATCATGGAGAACATGGCAATTCGCGAGCTGCTCGAAGATGCCCTCAAGGAGCCGAACATCGGGCTAACCCCTTGCTTTAGCTGGCACGCCACACCTGTAGGGATTGCAGCCCTGTGGCAAGCCGGGGCAGCGCCAACAGCTCCTCCCTATGAAGATGCCCTCAAGGAAGGTCTGCAGGTAGGGCTCGATCTAAGTCGCGAAGAGCGGGAGTTTCACCAGCTCAATTCAGGTCTGGTGTTGCTGTTTCACAGCTAGGCCTGCTGGCGGAAACACCAGCGCCCATTGATGCAGCGTCCAACTGACGCATCCCTGAACGATCAGCGGATCTGTTCGAACAAGGGCCTCCGCTTCTTCCCAACTGGCTGCCGTAAACAGCAACATGCCGCCAGCCCCATCGCCACTGCGGCCGACCCGATCGGCCCAATAACCACTGCGGGGCTCATGGCCCTTGCGTTCTAGTTCTGCCAGCCAGGCCAGATGGGCTGGAATCACGGCGTCGAATTGGGGCTTAGAAACCAGACCCAGCTCCAACTTCACAAAGGTGAGGCGCATCTTTTAAACCTCTTTGGCGGTGCGTTGCCGGCGGCACCTTTCTGAGCAGTAGCGCACCTCATCCCAAACATCCCTCCACTTGCGCCGCCACTGAAAGGGCCGCTCACAAACGGGGCAGATTTTGGTGGGACGGTTCTCGTGGTGGGGCATCTCCAGGGGCTCGACGCAGATCAGGGATGGAAATTTAGGCAACCGAACCCAAATCCAGATCAGGGAAACGACAAAAAGCGACCTAACCGTAGTAGGATTGTGAAGATTTCATAAGACGGCCATGTTGTTAAGCATTTTTGGTTTCTTATTTGCGGCCCTTTCATTTGTTCAAGTCCCCCAATGGGACAACGACTGGACCAAATGCTCGGTGGCAGTTCCAGACACCGCTTGCCATTGGTATGTGGTCAACCCTGACAACACATTTGGCAAAGGATTCAGCTGGATCACCGCTCCTGAATACGACGTAACTGCATTAAGGGACATCGGCATCCAACACGAGGTAACCGTGGCGCAGGGCTTCCAAACGACTGTAGAACTTATGAATGCATCAGCCGAAGTCAAGTACGGCGACAACTACTAAAGTCAGGTTTCGGACCAGAACCAGAATCGGCAAGTCGATAACTTCATCGAGAAAAGCATCTTAGGATCAGCATAAATTTTGCTATACGCAAATATCAACCTCTAATACTCACACCGCTAATGCTAAGAAAAAGTAGAAAAATATATTTGCTCCAAGTCGCATAGTATTCAAACTCTCCAAATCCACTGCAGCGCAGCGATATTTCGTCTGCTACTTAATTTCTTAAGACCATGGGATGTGCTGAAATCCCATTTTGACGGCTTATGGGGTTATGGTTTGCAGACATTAAATCAGTCGTCCTTGCATCAGGGTGGCCTCAACACCCTGCCATGGACTCTTCAATTCTGTTTGCCTTAAACTGGAATTCGCTCGGCGAGCTAGCAACCGAAGATCTTGAGTATGTGCTCAACTCAATGGCCCATGCCATGGATTCAGGCAAAGAAGAGTTTTGTTCGCTTTACAGCAAAGTGAACGTCCGTGCTTGACTCGCAAAATCAATTCCGATTAGCTATTGGCCCCTGAACAAGTGGTTGGGCAACATGCAACGTCTAAAATTACAAGGATATTACTTTTGACGCCTTAAGCAATTCGCAAGGTTCTCCTTGGCGATTGCCAGTGCCTCCTTACAGGTCTCCTTATCGTCCTTATCAATATCGCCCTGCTCGCCACGAAGACGTTGTTCTAGAAAATCAATTTCCTCCTGCCAGTGCTCGGCGCCCATATCAAAGACAGGCAGCTCCACATCATTGGCATCGTCGTCGACCAAAGAGAAATCGTCGTCCCTCATCTTAAGTAGTGATGGAATTCAACCCAAGGATGCCGCAGGAAGCAGGAAAAGGAAATCCCCTGTAAACCCACAGACCGGCTACTGCTGCGATCACCAACTCAATTCCACAACTGGCACTCGAAAACCTGCCAAAAATGCCAAAGAAGCAGGGTTCGCTCACAAAATCCCTAGCGCTTTCGACTCCGCCAGGGACATGCTTCCCGTCGCTCATCACGACTCACTTACGCTTTTAGGCGTTTACACTCGCTGCATGGAATATCGGCGCCTCCTGGACTGAACACCACTGTGGTTGATTTAAACCAAAAAATAATACGTCAGGCGCCAAACTTGAGAACCACTTCGACAACTAAAAGCCCCACTAGGGCGACAAAGACAAGAAGCGAGGGCGAACCAGAGAAATCCATACCGACTCCGCTGAATTCATCCTTTCTAAAGCAAATTCATAAGAGCGCCGTAGCGATATATACAGCGGAAACCAGTTGAACATTCCGCAGGCTTCTCCTCCCTTGACCTGGCAACCCTCCATGCCCTGCCACACTACAACCACACGATCCAGCGGTTATGAACGAACAGCCAGGCTCTCCAAAGCAGTTAGGCAGTCGCCTTGGCGAGGAGACGGTTGAAGAGCATAGGGAACTACTTACCAAAATTGGTAGCGATAGCATCCTAAAAGCACCTGCAATCAAAGGAAGCATATACTTCTATATCAATATTTGCGGCGATGGCACTCAAAGCAAAGAGGAATTAATTGACGACCCAACTGCGCTAAATGCTGCGATTGAGCATATTGCAATTGAGATAAAATACGAAAACAAGCATCACCGATGGCTCTCCCAGCTACCCCAGGCATTAAAAATATTGGAATTTGCAGCAGAACACTTAAGCCTAAATAATAATATTACGCCTGACAATATTAGCATTAATGCTGAACTCAAATGGCGGGACGAGAAAGATTTTGAAAACATCATTCATCTTACGCAAAGCAAAGGCAATGCCGAATGGCAGGTGTCACGATTTGCCTGATAGAGCCATAGCCTGCTTGGCTCTATCAGGCAAGCAACGATTGTTAAAACGACCATCCCGGTGCTCCAAAGCAGTTCGGCATCCGTGTCAGTGAGGAAACAATGAAACTGGTCTCTGCATAAGCGGAGAGGGTGGGATTCGATTTGAAAACAACATGGGTTGCCCTGGAATGGATTAGGAGAAAAAAGACAGCAATCTCATCTTGAGATCTAACAAAACATCTCACAAAACCAGACGAGATTCACTGAACCTGAGTGGGATGCCATGGGGCAAAGATTCGTGTAACTCAACAGAAGGTTCCGATTCCGACTTCGGTGCTGTTGTAACCTGAGATTCCCCCCTGAGGAATCAGACCCTGATGAATGGGGCAGGTGGCACAGGAACGGCAGCAGGCATCGCACAAGAGCAGATACGCAGGCGGCAATCGCCTTGATCCAATACGGAGACTGGATTTAGGATTGATAGATGGACCACCGGCGCCAAGGACTGCTCAAAGGTCTGCTTGCTGCAGTGATCTTTGGTCTGAGCGCCCCGCTGGTCAGCACCTTGACCTCAGCAGGATCGCCGCTTGCCCTGGCGGGACTGCTCTATGGGGGATCTGCACTGGCACTGCTGACGGCAAGGGCAGTGCGGGGGCAAAGCACTCAAGAGAGTTCGGTCAAGCGCCAGGACCTGGGGATGCTGGCGTTGCTGACCCTGCTTGGCGGCATTGCTGCTCCCATCTGCCTGGTCAGCGGGTTGGCACTCCTGTCAGCGGGTTCTGCGTCCTTGCTGCTGAACCTGGAAGCGGTGTTCACGATGGGGATTGCTGTCCTGATTGGCAGGGAACACCTGAGCGGCAAAGGCACTGCGGCAGCGGCACTAATCATTGCTGGGGCATTGGTCATCGGGAGCGGCACCGCTTCAGGAACGACCCTTCATGGAGCGGTATTTATCGCCCTGGCGTGTCTTGGATGGGGCATAGACAACAACATCAGTCAGCGCCTGAGCATCAGAGACCCGATGCAGATCGCTTTACTGAAATCGGTTGGAGCATCAGTGCCGATGCTGCTGCTGGCAGGACTAACAGGGGCAAGGTTCCCAACCCCCATGGAGGTCGTGGTGCTCCTGGCGATTGGCGGAATCGGATATGGACTTTCGATCTGGTTGGATCTGCTGGCGCTGCGGGAGTTGGGCGCTGCCAGGGAATCAGTGATTTTTGCGACGGCACCATTTGTTGGAGCAGGGTTTGCTGTCCTTGCCCTCAAAGAAGCACTCAGCGCCAACATGATTGCCTCTGGCGTCTTGATGGTGGTTGGAGTTGTACTGCTGCTCAATGAAGACCATGCACATTGGCATCGCCATGACGAGGTGTGGCATGAACACAAACACCTCCATAACCCTGGCGACCAGGACCAGCACCATGCCCACCAGCATCCCAATGACGAAGCGAACGGGGTGCGAACAGATGGTGCCTACTGGCACTCTCATCCGCATCGGCACGAACCTATTGCCCATGCCCATCCGCATGTCAGCGATGGGCACCACCGTCACCAGCACTAAGGGAGTGGTGTGACCGTCAACCCGACAAAACTCCAAAACCTCCGTGGGCAGACCCTGCTGTTCCCTTGCTTGGAAACGGGATTCGTGACCACTGTCGGTCTTTGCAATTGGCGCCGGAGCGGGTCTGGCAGAAGAATCAGCAGGCGGCGTGATGATTGAGAGAGGACGCTGGCGAACAACCAAGGACAAAAGGAGACAGGTTTAGTTTTGCAAAATGCGGTATTCCTCCAGCGAAGACTCCGCTATCACTCAGCAAACACAGGTCATGAACTTGAAGAGTCACTTTGGAACTGTTGCCGCCATCGCAGTTCTGGGCGGTTATGCAGCAACGGTACTCCCAAACGCCAATGCACAGCTTTCCCCCAATTGCGAAAGAAATGGCAAGCGTGACTACTGCGCGATCACTCCTATTGCAGGTGCCACAACTGAAAAGCAATCCTTTGATATGATTACTTTCGCAGATCACTCGGTCTACGAAATAACAAGAAATCTTGAGTCCTGCAAAAAGATCTCAGAAAAGGTGCAAACCTGTAATGTAAAAATCATCACGCCGCCTGGAAACGCTAAAACTATACCCGCCTTCTACAGAGGGACTTTCTACGAGGGTGGAGTCAAGCACGAATATGTCGGGAAAGGTATTCATTTGACTTATTTCTTCCTTGACTGAAGACATACGAGTGGGTTCCGAATTACGCCGAGCAAAAATTTTTGCACTGTGCCTTGGGTTGCTGGTGATGGGTGGTTGCGGGATTAAGGCAAACCAGTCGGGATCCAGTGCCTGCAGCAATGGAGGCAACTCCTGCGCCGCTGCCCAGGCGCCACCAGGAATGCGCCAAGCCCTCAAAGGTCACAGGATCGTCAGGGCGCAGTGGGTGGAGAAGACCAACAAGGAATCGGGCGCACCAGACATCGGAATGAAGGCGGAGTGGGAACCCATCACAGAGAGGCGCTGACAGCAGATCAAAAGGATTGAACCGCAAAATGTGCAGATATTTTTGGTTTTAGGTGGATTCACCTGGACCACCTACTCCCCAAAAATCCAGATACAACAAAGGGTCTGGACGAACCAGACCCTTTGAAAACTCTTGAGAAGCGGAGAGGGTGTCCGTCGAGTTCGGTCTTATACGGACTCTCTCAGACCTTTTTCAGGTGTTGGGGTACGAATTACCCCAACATTTACCCCACCATCTATTTCCTTCCGTGAACTCGACGGAAGACGCAAATCGCTTGCGCCAGAACAAATCTGGGCATCTAACCTACCCCAACATCACTCACCCACCCTCAGGACACCACCCACGCTTGACCTCCTGCGATACCACCCACTGAGAGCACCGCTTAGTCAGGTGCTCGCCTTGGAGAATCAGACCCTGATGAATCGGAAGGGTCAGCGCGTCTTGCAGTAACCAGACCCCGCATAACTGGAACCTACTGGGCAGGAGGTGCCGCCACTGCCACCAGCAGGGAAGAACTGCTGCCCTGGTTTGGTGGCAAGGCAATACCCGCTGCCCTTGTAACTGGAACCGCCTGGGCAGGAGGTCCCACCACTTCCGCCAGCAGGGAACATCTGCTGAGCAAGGGCAGAACTGGTCATCAGAGCAAGGGATGCCAGAACGCCCGTCAGACCAGTAGCAATGACGCTCTTCATCGGTGTTCGGGCGAAGAGAGAGAGGAGTGGGGCGTGAGCAACGGGGACGAAATCTCCGCCCACTTCCTCGACCTATGGACGGGTCGAACACCGCCATAGAGGGATATTTCAGTCAGGCACTGGTATTGAGCGCGAGCATGGGCAAGGTTTGTTCACAAAAAAATCCCTGGCGTGTTCGACTCCGCCAGGGACATGCTTCCCGTCGCTCATCACGACTCCCTAACGCTATTAGGCATTTACACTCACGCCATGGGGTGATTGCCGCAGGTCTTCAGGCGGACACACTCAAAGCACTACCCACCTTCAGAACACCACCCAACCGCCACCTCCTGCCTTGGCACCCACTGGGAACACCGCCTGGTCAGGTGCTCACCTTGGGGGATCAGACCCTGATGAATCGGACAGGTCAGCAGGGTGACGCAGTGCCTGCCGACCTCGTAGCGAAAGTGCTGACAGGTGATACAGACGCTTGAGGAGCGGGATGGTTTGAGGACATTCCACTCAAGGAACTCCCATTCCTCAGAGGAGACGGCAGGTGGCACAGGGCGGGCAGCAGGCATCGCACAAAAGCAGATACACCTGTACTACTCGCCCTGAGGTGGTGGGGTCAAGGAGTCCATTGAGTCCCTTACCGCCAAGGCAGTCGCCAACAGCGGAAAGCGTCCATACCCTTCAAGCAGCGCCAGAAGATTCCGATGAAGCACCTGCTGGTCGTCACAGGCGTGTTCCTGCTCCCCGCTGCTATTCACGCCCAGGAACCCAAGATCCAGTGCCCTGGAGAGAACACCGTGGAGATGCGCTATTGCGCTGGTCAGTCCTGGGAGCAATCCACAGACCAGTTGAAGCAAAAGGTGCCCAAGGCACTTTTTAAGCAGTGGCAGGAGACAACCCGAGCGGTCTGTGCTCACGCCTATGCCGCCTACAAAGAAGGCAGCATCTACCCGCAGTTAGTGGTGGGGTGCGACGACAACCTCAATCGGGCACTGCTACAGGCGCACTGATCTCTTCTTCGTTGACTAAGAGTGCAGAGCACTGTTTTCAGTCTTGAGAATCACTTGCCAATGCTTGCTCCAGAATATACGAAGCAAGATTACTCAAAGATCTCCCTTCCGCACGACTTCTCATCATTAGTTTCCTCGCTGTTGCAACGGAAATTGTAACTGTAATCCGCTTGTGAGAGAGGGAAATAGTCTCCTTGCTCGGATCTTCATCAACCTCTGAAGAGACATTCATATGCCGCTCCCCTAACCTCAGCAAAACGCCATTATTACTTTAGCACGAGATACCAGTAACCGTGGACATTTATAACTAAAGGTCAAACAGTTAAGAATCATGTTGTTCGGCATTCTGGGCAATGATGGCGGCAGCGATTTGGTCGATGGACCTACCAGTCCTGTCGCTAATCCGTTGCAGGTAGGCAAGCACCTCTTCTGAGACCTCAAGGTCTATGCGACGTGGAAAACTATCTGGGTTTAATTGGTAGCGGTCACTATTGTTGTTGTGGGCAACCATTTGCTGTCACCGAAGTCGTGGATTCTTGGCAGTTGACTAATGGAAGAAAGAATGGCATGGAGATTTGCGGGACGATTGCCTACTCTGTACACTCTAAGCAAGAACCTTTAACACACTCATTATATCCTAAATTACGCCACTTCTGAATAATCCGCAATAGAACCTCACGTCTTAGCACCGACTGCGAAAACCTCTGAGGCGGTGCTCCCCTTGAAGAATAAGACCTTGGAGAGTCGGGTAGATCAGAGGTGCCTCCTCCCCCAAAGAGCACTTGAAAGACCCGCCTTGGCGCCTTGAATCAAATCAACCTTCAAGTGCCCTTAGGGCGTCTCTTTATTGTTTTTGATTCTGGATCACAGGAATTGCAATAAAATGAAAATTTCCTTACAAAAAAACGAATTGCCTGGAAATGCTCGGCGGTTAGGAGTTTGACTTCTCCGCAATTCGTGCATCTTCTTGTTGAAATTGGGGTCAAAAGGAATGCCTCACTTGGTGCGACGCTGGTTGCGTTGGTGATGCACTATGCAGCATTATGCATCATCAAGACCCTGGAGCAGGAGCGCCACTCCATAGACGCTGTACTACTGAGCACCTTTGGCGATGCCGAACTCCGCTTTGGTGTTCGTGCCCCTGGCGGTTGGGTTCTCAAGCAGCGGTCACGAACCAGTTGGGAATACGACTCCGAAGTCAGGGATGCCAACAAGGGTCTTCAACAGCAGGCACAGGGCGGGCAGATACACCTATACTACTCACGCTTGGGTGGTGAGGTCAAGGAGTCCATTGAGTCCCTGATCGCCAAGGCAGTCACCAACAGCAGAAAGCGTCCATAGAGTGCGTTTACGACTTCGCACAAGACCCAAATGAAGCGCCTGCTGCTTCTTGCTCTGACCACTGGAACCCTGCTGATGGGGACTGCTGCTTATGCCCAGTGCTGCTGCTGCGGACAGATGAATGGGCAACCAGGTGCAACACCTCAGGAAGGCGTCAAGAAGTAGGTCTCTTGCCCCTACGCCGTCCTAGACCTCTTCAACGCCTTTCTGCCGTAACGCTTCTGGACTGCTGGCAACAGCGACTGCTGCACCTGCCACATAAAGGCATCCACACGCTCCCGTCGTTCAGCAGAAGAGGCGATGTGCTCCGAGAAGGCACCTGCGTGGCACAGATCCACCAGCAGACCAACCTCATCCTCGCTGAGACACAAAAGGTGATCGGTTCCAACTGATGTAACCCGCATAGTCCTGGCGTTCAGTGAACTCAGTTGTCCTGCTGAGGTGCAGAGACGGCAGTAGGAACATTGAGACCATCAAAGAGTTGCCCAAGCACCGTTGCCATCCTTGGAGGTAGTGCTGCGCCAGCAATGGACTGAGAAGCAAGCACAATCAGAGCAGACGCCTCAACAAGCGCCGCCGCTTCTGCGTCACTCAGAACGAGTAGATGCTCACCATCCGAGTGCGTGATCCGCATACCGTTGCAATTGCGACCAAATCCAAGGTAAGCGGAATTCGCTAGTTAAGGCGAGGTTATCCAGTCCCCATATGGGGACAATAATTGAAAAAGGATCAGACGAAAGAACCTAACCTGGGTAAGTTTTAGTGAAATACCTGAACGGTGCCAGGCATCCCCACGACCATCAAACCCATCAAACTCCAAAACCTTCGGGGGCAGTATCTGCTGTTCCGTTGCTTGGAAACGGGATTCGTAACCACCCCTCCAGCACTCACCCGCTACCAGAGCGGAAGGGGCATTGACCCGTCACGCAGAGAACTGGTGGGCGAGCGACCTTCCACCTGGATCAAAGAAGTGCCTACGACGCCCTGTGAGCACTGCGGAATGGTCGTAAGGGGCAACCAATGGACATTCAGACAGCACAAGCAGACCAAGCGTTGCCAGAGGGCACAGGCAGCAGCGTGATGAGCAACCCCCTCTGGATGCTGGTGCCCTGGTTGGTCTTTGCCCTTGCTGCAAGCATCAAGTGCTGGCGTCTGAAGGGGATCTTCCGCATGAATCGGCGGCATGCCCTGCAGAACCGAACGCCTGCGGCAGATGCTGGAGGGTATCTGGGAGAAGGATCAGCAGGCGGCGCGATGGAGCGCCTGGGAAGAAGCAGGCATCGGACAGACGAATACACCTATACTAATAAATGAGAGCGGTTGATAGAAGCACTGGTTGGTCAGGGCAGGATTTACACTAGACATGCATATCCGCAGAGTTGAACCATGGGAGACCGTATCGCTTCGACACTTGGGGTTGTTATTGTTTCTTCCCTTGCAATCATCTTTCCCGCGCAATCCCAGGCATATGGTTGCCGGTGCCAGATGACACAGGACATGAACGCTCGAATGCAGGGATACGTATACATATGCTGCAACGCAGATGGGATGTGCCAGTACGCACAGACGCCTCCTCCCGGTTGCTTGCTAGGAGGATGGTAAAAGCAAATCGTTCGACTATCATCCAACAGGCAATGGAATTAAATTACAATTGCCGCACACTCGAATAAAATGGTTAATTCATCCGGAACAAATGAATCCGGAGAAGCGCACGCATTGCCCGACATGCGATACCCGCAAGAACTCATTCAGCGGGATTTAACATGACACAGGATGCAGAACACAGGCAAGTTACTTGCACAATTCGACTTAGCATGAAAGAACTGGCAATGCTAGAAGAATTACGTTTGGAGTGGGGAATGGACACGAGAGGTAAAGTATTGGAATCAATTCTGAAAAGTGTTCTCAATACGGATCCTTAGAATTTCCCTATAATCAATAAGAGGTGGCAGAAAGCAACAGACGACACACGTCAACCCGAACACACTGAAAAACCTGCGAGGGCAAGAACTGCAGATCCCACAAGCATCCTCCTAAGCATTGGCATCCCAATAAGCAGAGGCGCAATGGTTGCGCTCCTATCTGACCGCAGGTGCCGTCCAATGCTCACAACGGTTAATGGACGCCAACTGAGCAAGCAACAGGACTTGCCAGACCCTGCAGACACCAGCAGTTCCATTGCAAACGCTGAAGTTCTGGCAGTTGATGCAGCGAGGAGCAGGTGACGCCATATATGACGGTCGGGCAAGCGTCCATCGTAAATCTTGGTGGTTCTATGCACCCACTGCATAACTGGTAGAACGCTGCACCTTGCGGCAGGAGAGAAAGCACCTAGCGCATGGAGCACCTAACAAGCAAAAACTCGAAACCTATAGACTAAGCATTGCCGTCTGGCATAGCAGGCAGTAATGTTGCTCTCATGGCATGTATAGGAAAGCAGGCATGAAACTACTGCGGGGTCTTGGCATCGGAATAGCAATAACTCTTACGGCGCTGACCACACAGGCAAAAGCGGACTTTGGGACTGCTGATGTCGGCAACAAAAACAATGAAACAAAGATATTTGAAGCGTGGTGTGGAGAGAGAGGAAATGACTGCAAAGTCAAGTTTGACACACAGTCGATACTAATAAACGAGAAAGACGAGGTGCTCTACAGGAGAATCAAAACTTTTTTCTACAATGCGAACAATGGCGTTTGCAACGCATACGGGTTTTGGTGCATCGGGAGGAAGTACTCATTTGATATAGTTTACATAAAGAACGACGGTAGTGAAAGTGTTGGGAAAATAATATTCGCAAAAGAAGATGTCGCCTTGCGCTTCATGACAAACCTCAAGTTATCGACTGGAATCATGCATGACAGGGGCGATCCAAGATGCGAACAAGGTCAGATATTCCACGAAGGAATTTGCCTATCTCCTAACACGGCGGCAGAAGTCAGAACCCGAGAGAAGGAATCAGCAAATGCAAGCAATGCAGTTATTGAGCATGGAAGGGCGATTGGCACAGGACTAGCAGTACAGGGTGAACTTCAGAGAGAGGGATTGGAGTCTGCAGGGAATAGCATTCAGCAAGGATTGGGCAATATAAAATTACAACAAAATACGGGCGTGATCATCGTTCCAAGGTGATTCGACTATTTCAAGTAAAATCAAAAAAATCTATACATTCAAATGTCTCAAGCAAAGTCAGTTGCCAAGATTGTACTTACCGCAATAGCGGTAGTCGGTGGTGTTTGGGCAGGCGCCAAAAGAGCGCATGGAATGAAAAGAGAGAAACAGATAAGAGAAGATGACGCAAGGCAGTATAGAGAAGATCAAATTAAACGGATCAGAGAGGAGTCGGGAAATTTAAATTCGCATTACTCATTCCGTGATACAACAGGCATTCAGGATGTCATGGAACTGTTTATTGAAGTGGAGGCGGATAACGGCGAGTGGCAATGCGTCGAATCCGCTGGCATGCAGGACTTCTTTAGTCATCCTGAAGCGATTAGTCAAACCAGGAAAATAGCGAAAGAATATAGTTCTAAAGCGAGGTTGGTAGACAAATATCAAAATCTTTACAGTCATTGCGACGAGAATGGTGTGTTCTGGAATTTATCAAGTTGATTTCATGATTAAAGAGAGGCAAGGCAGGCAATTCCAATCACAATCGATATCTGTAAGAGCATACAGAAGGAGCAAACAACAGGAATGCAAAATTTTAGGTTAACGGTATTCTACGCAATTCGGTACATCTCAAGATGAAAAATTTATTCCTTCTTACCTCCAAATCCCTATGTTGGCACATGTTCGCCGTTGATGACGAGCAATTAATTTGCCACTACATCTGCATCGACAAGAATGATGTCATTGCTCAGAAAGTGTTATCAAAACAGCAAGCAAGAGTCGAATGGAGGCGTATTCGCCAAAGTGGATTTTTCCCCAGAAACGAAAAGGAAGTGACTAGTGGAATATTAACATCACATTTTCACCAAAGATACAAAGAATTTTGCAAGTGGAAAAATGGTTCATTAGTAGCGCCGTTTCAAGAGAGAATAACTGAATATGACAATTCCGAGCATTTGCGATATTTGGAAAATGCGATAAAGACCGAAGACTGGGAAGGTTATCAAATCTGGGCGCACGAGCAAGGAGACATAGGGTCAGTAATGAATAATTACGAACCACAACCTATTATTTCGCTGGATGCCCTAAATGAAAATTCATCGTCGATAACGGGAGAAATCGGTGGAGATGTTGACAACTACTGGAATCGAGAGGGTGTATTTGAAGAGGCAACAAATATGGATGATCGGGACGAGTAGTAAATATACTTATGGCAAAGCAGGCAAAACGCTGCTCTTGCAGCGAGAATGGGCACAAGCGACCAGTCCCCGTGACCTCAGCGACCTTCACCACACCCGAAGCAGACGAAGACGAAGAGTTGGATCTGAGTGACCTGCTCTTGGAGGTGCTTCCTGGTGACGGCAGTACATATCAATAGATGCAAGAGTAAGACAATCAGGCATTAACCGCTATCCTGTAACCACCGCTTCTAAAAGACATGGATTTGATTGACCATCTCCAAACACTTGCCAAGCGAGCAAAGGAAAGTGCAGATAATCTCCAGAACGAAGAGGCGACCAAAATGGCGCTTATAACGCCGTTTATTCAGGCACTGGGATATGACATATTTAATCCGTCAGAAGTGATGCCCGAATACTCCGCCGACTTCCCAGAAATCAAGCAAGGAGAGCGGGTAGATTACGCCATACTTGAAAACGGAAAACCCAAGATTCTCATTGAAGCAAAACCATATAAAACCAACCTTAAAGACACTGAAAAAGGGCAACTTGCCAGATACTTCCATGTAACAGAGGCAAGGGTAGGCATCCTCACCAATGGCAGGATATATCAGTTTTACTCTGATTTGGACAATACAAATGTGATGGATCCAACTCCATTTGCAGAGATTGATCTTCTTGATCTCTCAAATGCGCCAGTCAAGGAGATCAAGAAACTTACAAAGTCAATGTATGACCTTGCAGGTTTGCTTGATTCAGCAGAAAGACTCAAATATCTAGGCGGGGTAAAGGAGGAAATCAAAAAGGAACTGCAGGATCCAAGTGAATGGTTTATCAAGGAAATGGCGGGCAGGGTTCACAGCGGTAAGCGAGTGACATCAAGCATTCAGGAGCAATTTAAACCAATCGTGCAGGAGGCATTACTTGCTTACATTAATGATCGGGTAAATGACAGACTAAAGTCAGCGATTGAGGTCGGGCAACAAACTGAGGATGCTGCCCCCATAGAATCTCCAAGCGAACAAAGCGTTAACAGCAACGGCGTTGAAACAACGGCAGAAGAAACCGAAGGTCTCTACATTGTTAGAGCAATTTGCGCCTCAGACATAGACCCCTCAAGACTTCTAGAGAAGGATACTAAGACTTACTTTAATATTCTGGTTGACGGCAACACCTGGAAATCAGTAGTTCGCCTTTACTTCAATGGCGCAAATAAAAAGGTTGAGATATTTGACGATACAGAACCCAAATTTGTAGAACTTGGTTCGGCATCAGACCTGTATTCATGCAGTGACAGAATTCGTGCATCTCTCAGAAAGAGACTTGGGTAAGGAAGGGGATTACGCCTCAACAACCTCCAACAGATCCTCAATCCCACAATCCAGCACCGTCACAATCTTGGATGCCAAATCCAATGACAGTGCTGATGCCGCCTTCTGATCGTTCCGTGCCAGTCGGGTGATGGTCGTTGCCGCTACTCCTGCCGCCACTGCCAGACCATTCATCGTGATTGCCTTCTCACCCGCCTCTGCCCTACGCAGATTTGCCTTGGCAAGTGCCTTGGCGAGGGTCAGACGAACTTGCTTTGCCATAAGAGGCACAATACCTCAAGTGCCTTAACAGGGCAAAGCAGTACTTTCTGCCTATGCTCCCGTGCCTGACACAGAGAGCAGAGTATTAGGCACCAAACCTAAGCACTGCTTGAACCACGACAAACCCCACCAGGGCGACTAAGGCAAGAAGTGATGGGAAACCAGTTGCGACCATACCGACTCCGCTTACGACCCCATTTCTAAAGCAAATTGGAAACGATGCCGTAGCGATACACACAGCAGAACTCAACGGAACATTCCGCAATCCAAAAGCGCACTACGCATCATACTCAGTTCCATATGCTATGATTACTGCGGTGAAGGCAAGAGGTTCATTAGAAACCCGCCATCTCAACCCACTCCAGAATCCCAAAGAGGATCAGACCCATGCCGACCGATTTCTCCAACATTGACCTTGCGACCCTCAATGCTGCCCAGGGCGTGATGGTTGCTGCTCTTCGTGACCGCTGCTGCCAGTGGGAACAGGATTCTGCTGATGCTGCTGCGGGCGGAAACCTCAGTGCTGCCTCAATGATTCAGCACTGGGCATTTGCTGCTGACCTGCTTTCCACCACGATCAGCACTGAGTTCACGAATCTGTTCTCCCAGGCACTCACTGCCCGCTTTGGTGACCTGACCCCCACTACCCACCGCTCAGTTGCCGATCAGGTGCTGGATGCTGTTGCTCTGGAGATCGCAGCATCGCAGGAGGTGCCTGAACTGGTTGCCATGTGATGTCTTTTGAGTATCCAGCACTAAGTCTGCCAGGCAGAGCGCTATAATTTCAGTGTTGAGGGGCAAAAAGAAACTCGAAGAAGTTCTGCCCCTCCAACACCCTTTCCCAGAATCCCAACAGAGGATCACAGATGCGCTTCCTTATCTCTGCTGGTGCTGGTGGTCTTCCCCGCCAGAATCAAACCACTCGCCCCACCAGCAATGGCATACGACCATCCCGATGCTCCTAAGCAGTTCGGCATTCGCCTCAGTGAAGACACGATGAAACTGGTCTCTGAAATCCAGCATCACCGCCAGCGCACCTATCAACCCATCACCCTCGCTTCCATCGTTGAGGACGCCATTCAGTGTCACTACAACCGCTTGGTGAATGAGGGTGCAATCAAAAATGACTGATGACACCACCGATCTCACGGTCTGACCTTCAGCGGGTTCTCAAGACCCTGCCGCCAGAGGCACCAGACCCATTCCCCCATCTGGCAGACCTCAATGCTGACCAACTGATTCAGCGGCGGGTGGAGGTCGCAAGCACCATCAAGACCCTGGAGCAGGAGCGGCAGGTGATTGATGCTGAACTGCTTTCCACCTACGGCGATGCTGAACTTCGCTTTGGTGTTCGTGCCCCTGGCGGTTGGGTTCTCAAGCAGCGGTCACGAACCAGTTGGGAATACGACCCAGAAGTTCGGGATGTCATTAAGGGTCTTCAGGGTCAGGCACAACGGGAAGGGAGGGCACAACCGCTGGTGAGCACCTATCTCTGCTTGACCAAAGAGGTCTGATACTCCCGACTTGCATCAAACGCTAAAGACCTGCTGTAGATGGGCGATGGGATTGGCACCCTCCTCACCACCAACAAACCAAAACTCCGTGCTGCCACTTCTCAGAAGGGCACGGAAGTCATCAGCATCAATCAAAATCCCGCAGTGCTCCGCTAAGGCAACCATCTCTTCTGGGGTGCTGGCGGCATAGAACTCACGCCCCAACTCTGGTTCCTCATCCATCCGATAGAGGAAGTGATCCAAGGCATCCAGTAGCGGTGAGGCGGAGCAATCCACACTTGGCGCTCGTGCACCAAGGAACGCTACCAAGGCATCGGCAAACCACAGCAGAAGGCAACTAAGACAGAGTGTTTAATGCTATACTCTATGCACAGAACTCCACAGAGGGTCAACTCAATGCTCAAGACATCAAGCAACGGCACCCAGGCAACCGCCTCCACTGCCATCAAGTTCTCTCTCCGACCCACTGCCGAAACCTTGGCGGATCTGTCACGACCCATTGATCCTCGCCACCTCAAGACCCGAAAGCAGGGCACAGCAACCCTGACCTACTGCCCCTGGAACACCATTGCCCGCCACCTTCACCATCGTGCCCCTGGTTGGTGCTGGGAGGTTCAGTCAGTTCAGGAGGTTGGTGGTGCCGTTGTGGTCACTGGACGCTTGACCATCCCCACCGCTGATGGTGACCTGCTCCACTACTCGGCAGTGGCATCGGAACCATTGGAATCAAAGTCCCAGGCACCCGCTGCTGAGGTTGCTGCTTCATCTTGCTTGAGAAGGGCAGCGGCATTGGCAGGGTTGGGGTTGGAGTTGTGGGGGTGATTCAACTAAAAACTATTTGAGGTGCTCATAAGTTGGGTTCGTGCGTTGAGAAGCGGCATCGCCCGAAACGAACGACTCATCGGTTAAGATAAGGTTAAACCAGCAGCGAGAAGGCACGGTGTACGAAGATCTTTCTACTTTTGAAAGGACACTGGCAAGGTTTGGGGACAAGGTAAGTCTTATAGCAGGACTGGAGTTATCAGGAAAACTATCGCCTGAAGATGCTTATCAGCAGATAAAGACACTATACAAGGATTTAAAGGATCAAAGGAGGCAAGAAAAGGGTAATTGGGAAGTCAACTGATTGTCCTCATTGCTGATGGAGACATTCTCCATTGCTCAGTATCGGGTCTTGGGTTTGAGTTGTGGGGTTGATCCGATGACCATCAACATTGAATGGCAAGACCAAAACGGTAACTGGCATCACTACCAGAGCAAGCAAAATCAGGCGGATGCCTATCGGGTTGCTCAGCATCGTGCTGAGTCAACAAAGAAGCGCCATCGCCCGGTGGATGACGATGGGCGCTTGTTGGATTGCATCTCCTAAAGGGGACTTTCTTGATTAGACAAGAAACTCAAAATAGTCGTTCGAATAGTCAATACCATTCTCGATGTAAATCATATCCTCCTCTTCAGTCGCTTGGGGATCAATACCGTGATACGCCCAGAATTCCTGCTGGGCAATATCGATCAAGGAGTCACAGACCTGACGCCAAGTATAGTTGTCTTTCTCATAAAGCAACTGAAATGCTTCGTATACGGTCATCTGAACTGTTTCTTTTGTAATTTTCACAATAATTAGGGGATAATGTTAACATTTACTTGGTCAAGGTCATACAATTTCTAGCGGTATGTCGCCGAACAAGATCACGAATTGCCTTTTGCTTGATTGCTGACGATCGCACTAGTCCTATGCAAGCATTATAGGATGAGCAAACTATCTTGTCAACCCCTATTCCGGAATGCGTTGAGGTTCAAGGCGCCGCAACTGGTCTTACTGATTCTCCTAGATAAGCACTTGAGTCCGGAGGGTCTTAATGCTGCTGGCGGTAAGAACCCATGGATGCAACTGCTTTCTATGCACATAAACTCTATGCCTACCCAACAACGGGCACGATCCACAGGCAAACATCACAGACTTGTGCATCAATCAGGGGCACTTCTGGACTTGATTGATCCATAAGACCCCGTAGAGATTCCTACAAGGCGCTCTGGTGCCTTGCAGTTGCGTCTCTTGCCAGTAGTGCCAGAATGGTATCTCTCACGCCTATATGCCTCTCCCAGCGCAGGATTGAGGGCACTAATCAGATTGCTGAAGTTCATCACTGCTTCATAACAAATCATGCTACGCAGGACTCACCCCGAGCAAGCAATTTATTATTTGATTTTCAAGTTTCATAAATTCATTATACAGCATTTTATCACTACTGTCAACACAGGACTTGACAAGATGGCATTTTGGCAGTAGAATAGGTTTGTTCCGGATAAAGATAAGGACTGAGCACTTAAAGGTCTCCAAGATACTCCAAGACCCTAAGGAATCAAATGCAATAGAATGCCGAAGGCAATGCTCGAAGAGCATTCTATAGAGTATTCAATAGAATCTGGACAGGTTCAATCCGGCAATAACGGGTACTCAATAGTTCTTTTAAATATAAGACGCTGATTCATCCTGCCTGCCGTTAAGCGAGCACTGTATCATCAAGGGCAGTAAGCGATAAACTTGTCTATATAATCTGTAGAGACAAACTTATCAGACTCGCTTAATTCGACAGAGGGAGAATCCAGTACCTGATATTTCATAAGACTGGTAGAGGCGGGTCTAATGCTCTGAGGAATAAGGAGTGCAAAGAAATCGCCAAGTTTCATCAAAACTCAAAGACCTCCAAGACTCAATACAATCCCAGAGACCGCTACAGGACCTCCAGCAATGCTGAGATCAACCAGAAGACAGGAACATAAACATGACATCAACTACAACAAGGATCAATCATAAGCGACCTGCGATAGCAGATTCCCGACCGAAGGGAGGGAATGCACAACAACCTCTTCAGGATAATCAATACCGGAAGGAACTTGAGACCTACATCCAATCCCAGTGGGACATTAAACAACCCGATTGGTTCATTACAATCCAATGGACGCCAGCACCTTATACCTTTGAACATGCATCACATCACTCTAGACACTTCAGGAACATCTTCTTAAGCAGTATTTACTCCTGCTCCCTGAAGAAACTTCCACGACCAGAAGATCGCTGCAGATTAATTTGGTTCCATGAGCGAGCACAAGACCCTAAAGGTCGCCTGATCTACCACTCTCATCTGCATCTTATCGACCATCCAGAAACCAACTTAACCGCCTTGGATATTCATTGGATCATCGATACCACAGTGGCACCAGGGTTCCAATGCCTCAAGCATCTACACCGCAAAATAGATCCAGCGGTTGTCATTAAACCCTGGAATAGGAGTCATCACGGCAACTATAACCTTAAGGACTACTACACCTATAAGTATCATCAGGATGCTGATCTGGTCTTGGACTACGAACGATCAGACCTTATCACGACTAAATAGAAGCAAACCAGCAATTCATCCTATGAGCACCCGAAATACCAATACCCCCTTTAAAACCATTAACTTCTATTTTGGCGAACAGCATCTGGACACCCTTGAGGAATTTGATGAACTCTCACGGGTACTCAAGCGATCCAGGACTGGTACTTTATCATATCTTTTAATCCACCATGCTTGGTATCACAAGCATAATCAAGTCTCATTAGGATAAGACAATGCGGTCACAAATGGATCACATAGAGGCAAGAATTAACTTCATCAAACAGCAACTGGATTCACTGGAGCACTACCTGCCAGAGACCTATCAGTTCTTGATGGAAGAAATGGATTCCCAGCAACGGAACCTAATAGAACTAAAAGTTAAAGACTTCTACAAGAACCTATTACTTGAGCACCAGAACCAGAACCCTGTCTTGCCGAACCAAACAATAAGTGACTCCAGTTCAAAAGACCCCTATGAGGTTAATAAATGAAACCAGAAGCACTCCAGCGGATTCTGGAGATTTACCGCAGTTCCCAATACCGCACCACTGGATCAGGTCGTAAAGTTCAGTGGGACGAACCAGGTGAAGATGATACTCCTGAAGTCCAACAGCACAATGCATTCTTGGCAAGGAGACTTAAACAGAAGCAGGATGCAAAAGAACGCCTCAAATCCAAAGGTGCTGTGCCCTCCAGAAATGGTAAACCAATCTTTGAAGGCAGCGGGGATGTCCAGCAGTTCGCACTATCCTTTCGTCGTCATTATTACTCAAGTCGCCCGATGCGGTTTAAGGAATGGATTGAGGTCGTAGCAGAGTTGTTGGACGACCTCTGAAGTTTATTCGTGTTTGACAGTTAAAAAACGGTTGGTACCATAACACTATAAAGTGTTACGGACGAGCATAAAAAATTTGGCGGAAATAATTTCCTGCCAGAACCTCATTCAATCAGGATTGCTCCATCAGAAGTTCCAGTGCATTCTTCTCCACTGCACCACCATCTTTGCTGATTCTAAAAACGGTGACACGATCATCCTTTTGATATGACCCACCGCTTTTCTTGGTGCTCTGATCAAGTCCTAATGCAACCCAGCGATTCCATCGTTCACCACTCAACCGCTGCTTGTCGATCAGACCGTTCTTATGGGGGTTGAAGAGATACCCATTTTCCTCCGCTACATCCTTGAGTAGACCCAGCAGAGTCGCATCGGTCTGACTGCACTGAGGGACTGATGAACGGGTGACAGCATAGAACTGCTCAGAGAACCACTCCTCGCCACTGGCAGACACCTGCTCAAGGATCTCCACCAGGGCGTCAAGCATTTCAGCACTGCCACAACGGCGAATGAGTTGTACCCGTTTGTAGGTCTCAGACTGCTCGTTGTGCTTCGGGAGACCCTTCTTCAGGTAAATCTGGATGCACTCAAAGATGAACTGGTAGAACTCGTTCCAGTCGTGCTCGCTCCATTCAGAACCGCAGAGTTCCATCCCACCATGAACATCAGCAGGAGTTTTGCCTTCGCTCTCAAGCAGTTGACGGTAGAAGGACGAGACCTCCACCAGGATCTGCCGCCTGCGATGGGAGATGTCTGATCCCTCCATCGGATGATTAGTCGTGATGACGATCTTGGGAGCACGATCTCCTGGAATCGCAATTGGGTTCTCCCGCATTCGGCGAACATAAAAATCACCTGTGATATGAGGAAAGATGCTTTCAAAACTGAACCGTTCAGAGGCATCATCAAAATTGACCAACTCATGTGCCTCTGTGACACCTGCAAGAGCAAAGCGATCTTCGGTGCTTCTCTTGAATGCCTTCCCGTTCAGCGAGATCACATTGAGCACCTCAGAGAGGCATCGGATCAGCAAACTCTTACCTGTCCCTCCGTTGCTCTTGCCGATATGGTTGTCATCCTCAAGGCGATCCATCAGAACAACACATTTCCGCTGACTCTCCTGATGAAAACGATGGCAGAGATATCCAATGACGATCTGCAACCGTTCAAATGCCTGATCGCTCAGAGCACCCTCGGCATCGCGTGACAGATTGGCGACGAAATCACGGAAATGGCGGTCTCCACTTCTGATCTCAAGGGCAGGCGTTAAATATTTTCTATGGGAAATCAGATCATTCCAGACATACGAGTTCCCAGGAAGCGACGAGTACGACATGATTTCTGTCACCTTGTCACTTGCTATTTCTACATAACCATTCAAAAAGAATCCAAAGGAAGAGGAATTATTGTCGCGGAGCAATGTCCTGCCTTCAATCCGCTGAACTGATAGGAGAACATCTTTGCCGTAAAACTTTGACTTCTTGAAGTGCATTAACTGATTGACCTTGGCATATCCTGCTTCATCCAGAACTTTGCGAACAAGTGACTCAAACTGCCTTGGATTGATCTTCTCAACACGATTTTCAAAGACGAAAACCATTGCCAATTCAGGGATGCCTTTAATTCCCTCTTCAGGCAGATTGTAAATCCCTACAGCGGGCAGGAAGTCATTGAGATAGCGGATAATGTTGGCATTGCTAAGTTCCTGAGGGTTGCCCTGCTCATCCTCATCCCAGAATCTGATTGCCCCATCCGTGCTGATGCGTAGAGCAATATCGGTTAAAACTTCAGAAGTCCATAAAGTGCTCATGATTATTTGAAATTCGTGCTTTCATGAGGCAATCTTAGTATCTTTGATCCTTATAGTCAAGATGCTGGCATCGGATACTGCGAATCTGCAGGTGACAAGGTGACAGTCGTATGCCAGTTACCGTTTTTGATCCTTCTGGATTAAACTGCTGCACAAGAAACAAATCGTCTGGGCGAATCTGTGCCCATGCCTTTTTGGCAGTTGCTTCTTCTTCCGTGAAGTGCATTTGAGGTACTGGAGCAAACGCAACATAGCAATCAGACCATCTTGCTGCTTTACAAATTACCCATCTTGGTCTATAATAAACCTATCAATATTTAATGATCATGAAAAACCTTCAGAACAAACTTCTCCGCCTCCCTGAGGTTAAAGCAACGACAGGACTTTCTAAGTCCTCCATCTACGCCCGCATCTCAGATGGGACCTTTCCGAAACAGATTCCGCTTGGACCACGCCTTGTGGTCTGGGTGGAAGCAGATATTCAAAACTGGATTTCTGAGCAGGTCTCAGCGGCGAGGGGGTAACACCCCTCTTTTTATGTCTCCAATCCGTTTTCAAGAAGCAAGTCACCCCAGCGGTTCATAAAGACAATCCGTTCATCAAGGAACTGCGCTTTGTCATATGCCTGACGGACCTTGCCAGGTGGTTTGTGCCCCATCTGCAGGTCAATGACATGAAAGGGCGTCTTCAAAATGTCCTGCCCGTAGGTCAGCGCCATATGCCTGACCCCGTGAGCAACGAATTTGCCCTGATACCCCATCCGCTTGATCAGATGATTTGGTGTCTCCAAGGCGATGTGCTCAGTACCCTTGCCCCTGGAACTCTGAAAGATGTAGGGCGAATGCCCCGTGATCGGTTTGAGGAACTCAAGAACATCGATCAGCGGTTGTGCCATTGGAATCAAGTGATCCTGCCTTGTCGAATCCCGACCCTTCATCCTCCTGGCGGGAATAGTCCAGATTTTCTGGACCCAATCAACCTCTGACCACTCCCCTGGCATCACGGCACCGACCCGCATAAAAGTCAACAGCAAGACCTTGACGCTGGCGAGGGCAATCAAATCTCCATTGCCCTTATTGCTGGAGAGATCCGCCAGGAACCCAGGCACATCGTTCCACTCCAACGACGGATGACTCTTGGTGACATGCCCCGAATGAGCGTGTCTTGAACTTCTGGCGGGGTTGGGGTCAGGAATCCATTCGTGATCAATGGCATAGGAGAACACCTGCCTGAGCACCCCAAATACCTTGTCGGACTGGTTGAGGGCACCCCTTGCTTCGATGGTGCGCTTGAAGTCCAGGCACTTGCTTCGGGTAATTGCCTTGATCGACCGCTTGCCAAAGACAGGCAGGATCTGGTTCTCCAACTTGTTCTTGTAGTCCTTGAGGGTGGTGGCGGCGAGTTTGCTGCTGGTGCTTGCCAACCACTCGTCTGCCGCCTTCTGGAAGGTCACAGCGCCCGTGCGCTGGATGGTCTGGCGCTGCTCTGACTTCAGTGCCCTGGGGTCTTCCCCCTGACGACGCAGCACATCCAGTCGTGCCCGCTCTTCCCGTGCCTCCTTGAGTGTCCACTGCCCAGGACCCTTGCCATAGGGACCGATCTGGTAGTCCCGCTGCTTGCCTTCCTTCCCAGGAGGGAAGCGGTGACGCCATACGAAGTAGCGCCCACCATTGGGGTAGACCTCGACAAAAAGGGCATCACCAGCGGATTCCCTATATTTCTTCGCCTGGGGTTGAAGTGCCCTGAGATCACTGTCTGTGAAAGGCATTTGAGAAATACCCCAACACTCAAATCATACCCCAACACGCAAGGGAGCATACCCCAACATTTCCCCCAACGAACCTTTTCGACCACCCTGGTTTTAGGCGGATCTACCTGGACCGCCTACACCACAAAACCCCAGATACAGCAAAGGGTCTGGACGAACCAGACCCTTTGAAAACTCTTGAGAAGCGGAGAGGGTGGGATTCGAACCCACGGAAGGTTTCCCTTCAAACGATTTCGAGTCGTTCGCTTTCGACCACTCAGCCACCTCTCCAAAGACCCTTGGGCCTGCGTCACTTTAAGGATCGGTCAGCCGAGGGCGGCCTGCAGGTATCCACTGGGACCGCTGGCCGCCCAGGCCGCTGGCAAGCCCGCCGGGATGGCGCCACTGAGCCACAGCCGCTTGGCGCCAAGTTCCTTGAGGTGGTGGCGCTCGCGGGCGGAGGGCGCAAAACCCAGCCAGACGCCATCAATTCGGCCGCGCAGCACGCTTGGCTCTGAGCCAGCGGCGGCCAGCTGCCGCCAGGCCCAGAGCGCCTGGCGGTCGGGCAACAGCAGCCAGCGCCAACGGCCCAGCTGCAGCTGAATGGCCCGGCTCTCGATCGCCACCGGTGCGGCGCTCAGCCCAGGGCTGGCCAGCCTTTGACCAGGCTGAAACGGCAAACTGCCATCGGCACTGGCCATCACCAGGCCCGCCTGCCCCTGCCAGCAGTGCGGCTGCTCGGGCGCCAGCGGATCTAGCAGTAGGGCCCAGTCGTAGCGCTGCACCCCCAGGCCCCGGGCCAGCTGGCTGGCCTGGCTGCAACTGAAGCCATCACCAGAACTGCTCACCAGCACCGCCCGGCCCTGGTGCCGCGCCACCAGCAGATCCAGCCGCCCCTGGTGCACCAGCAACAACTGGTCGCCGCTTAGCAAGCTGAACTGCACCGCCACCACCAGCGCAAGCAGGGCACCACCCAGCAGGCGCCAGCGCCGGGCCAGGGCAGGCCAGGCCAGCGCCAGCAGGGCCACAGTGAAGAGCAGCACCAGTCCCGGGGCGGGGCGCCCCAATTGCCACTGGGCCATGGGCAGCGCTGCGAACACCTTGACCACCGCCACCAACACATTGGTAAGCCAGGCCACGGGCGCGGTGGCCAGCGGTAGCAGCGGCGGCAGCAGCACCGCCAGGCATGCCAGGGCCATCGCCCCGAGGGTGAGGGGTGTGAGCAGGGGTGCCACCACCAAATTGGCGGGCACCGCGTAGAGGGGCACCACGCCGAAGTGCAGCAGCTGCAGCGGCAGGGTGTAGAGCGAGGCCGCCAGCGGCACCGCCGTGGCTACTGCCAACCAACCCGGCAGCCAGCGGCGCAGGCCCAGCTCCAGCGGCCGGGCCGACACCACCAGCGCAGCAGTCGCCACAACGCTGAGCTGGAAGCCCACATCGAGCAGCCAGTCGGGCCGCGCCAGCAGCAACACCAAGGCGCTGGCGGCCAGGATGCCCAAGGGCCTGCCGCGATATCCGCTCTCCACCACCCCCAGCGCCAGGGCCCCCATCAGCACTGCCCTGAGCACGGAGGGCTGGGGGCCTGCCAACAGCACAAATAGGCCCATCGCCGCCGCCGCCAAAGTGAGCCGCCCCAGCCGCGGCAAGCGCTTGCCCAGGGGCAGCACCACGCCCAGCAGCACAGACAAATGGAAGCCGGAAGCCGCCAGGGCATGGGATAGCCCCGCTGCCCGAAAGGCCTCGCGCAGCTCCGCCGGCACGGGCACCACGGCGCTACCGAGCACCAGGGCAGCCAGCACGCTGCCGTTGTTTGGGCCGGCATGCTGCACCAGCGCCTGGGCCATGCGGCGGCGCAGGTCTGCCACCGGCGTTGCCGCACGCTGCAACACTTCAAAATCCTGCACCTGCAGCTGGCTGAAGCTCCCCTGGCGCACCAGGCGCTCTGCCGGTGCGGCCAGCAGGGGATGGGGCGAGACCTGGGGGCGCCGCAGGCGGCCCTGCACCTGCAGGCGCCAACCCTGCTGCAGCTCCGGGCACTGACCAAAGCGGAGTTCGGTGCGACCCACAGGCAGCTGCAGCAGGGCCCGGCAGGCACCACCGCCACCGCTGGGCACCGGACCACCGCTAGGCACCGGATCACTGAGCAGAACACCCCGCAGCGTCAGCTCCAGTGGGCCACCGGCTGCCTCGAGTTGAAGCACTGGATCGCCGGCCGCCGGCTGGGGCGGCGTGAACGCCAGCCAGCCCACCCGCAGCAGCAGCAGGGCCAAAAGCAGGCCCCACAAAAGCGGCTTAAGGCGCAGCCTGGCTGCGCCGGCAGTGTCCGCCCCACCCCCACAACAGGCCACTGGCCACTCCACATGAACCCAGGCAGGGTTCCCACGCGGGCTGGGTTAGAGGCGAGGAATCTGCAGCAACAGCTCGCAGAGCTCCCGGCTCGGAATCTCCTGGCCCAGCAACGGTGCCACCAACTTGGCCACCGGGCGTAGGCGACAGGGCCACACGGCCCGCTCACTTAAGCGCCCCAACTGGAAGCTGCCGCCGGCCAGCACCACCACCAGCAAGCTGCGCT
Source organism: Cyanobium sp. L1E-Cus (assembly GCF_024345755.1). Classification (NCBI taxonomy): domain Bacteria; kingdom Bacillati; phylum Cyanobacteriota; class Cyanophyceae; order Synechococcales; family Prochlorococcaceae; genus Cyanobium; species Cyanobium sp. L1E-Cus. The sequence continues at coordinate 170,996 of NZ_JAGQBS010000005.1, forward strand.
GCAGCAGCCTCTTCACGCCGCCACGGGGCGTTTGGCCTCAGGGAGCAGCGGAAAACCGAGGGCTTCCCTTTCGGCCAGCCAGGCCTCCGCCACCTGACGGGCCAGGGTGCGGATGCGGCCGATCGTGGCGGTGCGCTCCGTGACCGAGATCACGCCGCGGGCCTCCAGCAGGTTGAAGGTGTGGCTGCACTTGAGCACGAAATCCAGGGCTGGAGCGGGTAGCTGCTTGGCCACCAGATCTGCCGCCTCCGCCTCATAGATGGCAAACAGCTGCTGAAGCCGCTCGGGGTTGGAGGCTTCGAAGTTGTAGGCGCAGTGGCCCTTCTCAAATGGCAGCCAGATGTCGCCATAGGAGCGATTGCCATCCCAGCTCAGATCCCAGATGCTCTCCACATCCTGGAGATACATGGCCAGGCGCTCCAGCCCATAGGTGATTTCAATCGACACCGGCCGGCAATCGAGGCCGCCGCACTGCTGGAAATAGGTGAACTGGGTGACCTCCATGCCATCGAGCCAAACCTCCCAGCCCACACCCCAGGCGCCCAGCGTCGGCGATTCCCAGTTGTCTTCAACGAAGCGAATGTCGTGCTCCCGGGCGCGGATGCCCAGCGCTTCCAGCGAGGCCAGATAGGTCTCCTGGATGCCATCGGGGCTGGGCTTGATCAGCACCTGATATTGGAAATAGTGCTGGGCCCGGTTGGGGTTGTCGCCGTAGCGGCCATCGGTGGGGCGGCGACAGGGCTCGGGGTAGGCCACGGCCCAGGGCTCGGGCCCGATCGCCCGCAGCACCGTGTGGGGGCTCATCGTGCCGGCGCCCTTCTCGGTGTCGTAGGGCTGCAGGATCAGACAGCCCTGGTCGGCCCAGAAGCGGTTCAGGGTGCTGATGATGTCCTGGAAGTTCACGCTGCTGTGCTGGATCGTGGTCCCATTGTCGGTACCGGCAGCCCCTCAGGCCACCAGCTCCAGCAGACCCATCAGGCCACCAGCCAGGGGCCGATGCCTCACTTCGCTGAAGCCCGCCCGCCTCGCCAGCTGCTGCTGCTCGGAGCCGGTGGGAAACCGCTGCAGGCTCTCCTCCAGGTAGGCGTAGTGCTCGGGAATGCCGAACCGCTCGGCGGTGGGTACCACCAACCGGCGTAGATAAAAGCTCTGGAAGCTCTCTACCGCCCCAGAGCTGCGATTGAAATCAAGCACTGCGGCGCGGCCGCCGTCGCGCAACAGTCGCCGCAACTCCAGCAGGCCTGTCCCTGGATCAGCGAGGTTGCGCAGCCCATAGGCGATCACGGCCCCGTCGCAACTAGCGCTTGCCAAGCCAGTGGCCAGGGCATCCCCCTGCTGCCAGCTCACCGCTAGCCAGGGCTGGGCGGCTGCCCGACGGGCCGCCACCGCCAGGGGGGCAGCGGCCGCATCTATGCCGAGCACGCTTCCACCCGGCCGCACCCGGCCAGCCAGCACTAGGGCCAGATCGCCGGTGCCGCAACAAAGATCTAAAAGATGCTGGCCAGGCTGGGGCTGCAACCAAGCAATCGCCTGACGTTTCCAGAGGCGATGCAGGCCAAAACTGAGCAGGTCGTTGAGCTGGTCGTAGCGGGGCGCGATCTGCTCAAACAGCTCCTGAACCGCCTGTGGATCTCCGGGCCTAAAGCTGGCCATCCCAAGGCAACACAATCGAATCGAGACTTATGCCCGCATCCACAGCAGGCAAAAAGCTGGGGCTGGTGAAGGTGAGCACCATCACGGTGGCCAGGCCAACTGCAGCTGAGCAAACCATGCAGCCAGCCAGCATCAACGAAAATTCCCGGCGATCATTGGCGGCCTGCATCAGCTGCAGCGCCCAAGCAACCAGAGCCACCACAGCCGCCACCATGCCGAGGGCAATTGCGGTGGAGGCAGTAGATGGGAGTACGGGAAGGGCAGAAAACAAGTGCTGACCGAACCAAGTGAAGGTCTTTAGCCAATGTAACGAGCCTTAACAACTCAATGCGAGGGGCCGGATCGGCAAACCACGGCGCAGCAGCTCGGTCTTGATCTGCTCAACGCTGAGAATGCCATCGTGCAGCAAGGAGGCCAATAGGGCTGCTGAGGCATGGCCACCCGCCGGACCGGGATCGAGGGCCTCAGCGAGGTGGTCGATGCAGCCGGCACCGCCGGAGGCGATCACTGGCACCGGCACCGCATCGGCCACGGCGCGGGTGAGCTCCAGGGCGTAGCCCGCCTGGGTGCCATCACCATCCATCGAGGTGAGCAGGATCTCGCCAGCTCCGAGGGCCACCACCTGCCGGGCCCAGGCCACCGCATCGAGGCCCGTGTTCTCGCGGCCACCTTTGACGTACACATCCCAGCCCCCGCCAGCGCGGGCCCGGGCATCGATCGCCACCACGATGCATTGGCAACCAAAGCGCCCGGCGCCGCGGGCCACCAGCTCGGGATCGCGCACGGCTGATGAATTGAGGCTCACCTTGTCGGCGCCGGCGCGCAGCAGGACTGTGATGCCCTCAACGCTGCTGATGCCACCGCCCACGGTGAAGGGAATGGTGACCGCCTCAGCGGTGCGTTGCACCAGCTCCACCAGGGTGCCGCGGCCCTGATGACTGGCGGCGATGTCGAGGAAAACCAGCTCATCGGCCCCAGCGGCGCTGTAGCGACAGGCCAGCTCGACCGGGTCACCGGCATCGCGCAGCCCAACAAAATTCACCCCTTTCACCACCCGGCCATCGGCCACGTCGAGACAGGGAATGATCCGCTTGGCAACCATGGACTCGAGCTCCGTAGGGCACTGTTAAGGTTGCGCAACTTTCCAGTCGCGCCGGCCATGTCCCAGGCTGCCACCATCAACATCGGCTCGAAGGTGAGGATCACCCGGGTTCGGGATCGCATCTCGAGCAAAATGGTTGATTCCTTAAAGGCTGACTCCATCGGCACCGTGACCGGCTTCCGCACGGTGGATGGCAAGGGCATCGGCGTGGTGGTTGAACTGAGCGATGGTGAAGTCGCCTGGTTTTTTGACGACGAACTCACCCTCGCCTGAGGCCTAGGCCGTTGAGCAACAGCCCCAATCCCGAAGCAGCCAGCGGCGGCGGCGCCCGTCAGCTGCTCGGCATGAAGGGTGCCAGCGGCACCAGCAGCATCTGGAAAATCCGGCTGCAGTTGATGAAGCCTGTCACCTGGATACCCCTGATTTGGGGTGTGCTGTGCGGTGCTGCCGCCTCAGGCAATTTCCACTGGAGCATCAGCGAGGTGGGCGCCTCGATCGCCTGCATGTTGATGAGCGGGCCCCTCCTGGCCGGTTACACCCAAACGATCAACGACTACTACGACCGCGAAATCGACGCGATCAACGAGCCTTACCGGCCAATTCCTTCAGGAGCGATTCCTTTAGGCCAGGTGAAGGCCCAGATCTGGATCCTGCTGCTAGCAGGGCTAGGAGTGGCCTACGGCCTTGATCTCTGGGCCGGTCACACCACACCGGTGCTGCTGCTGCTTGCCCTGGGCGGCTCCTTTGTGAGCTTCATCTATTCAGCTCCACCGCTGAAGCTCAAGCAAAACGGTTGGCTGGGCAACTACGCCCTTGGCGCCAGCTACATCGCCCTGCCCTGGTGGGCAGGCCAGGCACTTTTTGGCCAGCTCACCTGGACCACCGCCCTGCTCACCCTGGCCTACTCCTTAGCCGGCCTAGGCATCGCCGTGGTCAACGACTTCAAGAGCGTCGAGGGCGACCGAGCCATGGGCCTGCAATCCCTGCCGGTGGCTTTCGGTATCGAGAAAGCCAGTTGGATCAGCGCCGGCATGATCGATGTGTTTCAGCTGGCGATGGTGGCCGTGCTGATCGCCATCGGCCAACACTTCGCGTCGGTGTTGTTGGTGCTGCTAATCATTCCCCAAATCACCTTCCAGGACATCTGGCTGCTGCGTGATCCAGTTGCCTTCGATGTCAAATACCAGGCAAGTGCCCAACCATTCCTGGTGCTCGGCATGCTTGTGACTGCCCTGGCAATCGGCCACAGCACCCTCGTTAGCTGAGGTGAACCGCCAGCCCCCCGCCACCGGCAGAGCTCCCCAGCCCCGCCGCACCAACCTGGTGGGAGTAGGGCTGCTTGCAGCCCTGATTGGCGGTGGCGTTGCCTGCGGCCAGGCGGCGCTAGTGGCGGGCTTTGACAGCCTGCTGCCCGACGCCCGCGGCATCAACCACTTCAACCGCCCAGGCACCCTCACCATCCTCTCGGCCGATGGCCAGGTGGTGCACAAGATCGGGCCAGTTACTCGCGAAAAGCTGACGCCCGAAACGATGCCGGCGTTGGTGCAGCAGGCTTTTATTGCCGCGGAAGACCGGCGCTTCTATCAGCACGACGGCATTGACCCGGTGGGTATCGGCCGGGCCATGGTGCGCAACCTGCGCAAGGGCTCGGTGGAGGAGGGGGCCAGCACGATCACCCAGCAGCTGGCCCGCACCGTATTTCTGAGCCAGGATCGCACCCTGATTCGCAAGCTCAAGGAGGCCGCCCTGGCCGGCAAGCTCGAGCGCCAGCTCAGCAAACCGCAGATCCTCACCGAATACCTCAACGTTGTTTATCTCGGCTCGAGCGCCTACGGCGTTGCCGACGCGGCCTGGGTGTATTTCACAAAAACCCCCGACCAGCTAACCCTCCCGGAAGCCGCCCTGATCGCAGGGCTGCCACCAGCTCCCTCGGTTTATTCGCCTCTTGTGAATCCCGACCTGGCCCTGGAGCGGCGGGCCGTGGTGCTGCGCCGCATGGTGGAGGCGGGCTTCATCAGCGTCAGTGAGCAACAGCAGGCTGAAGCGGCACCGCTGCAACTCAAACCAGCTGAACCCAAATACTGGGACAGCCGAGCCCCCTACTTCAGCGGCTGGGTGCAGCAGGAACTGCCCAAAGTGCTCAGCCCCGAGCAGCTCGAGGTGGGTGGTTTGACAGTGCGCAGCAGCGTCAATTTGGCCTGGCAGGAGAAGGCGCAGTCGGCGGTGAACACCTATGCCACCGGCAGCATGCAGGGCGCTCTGGTGGCGATGGAGCCCGGCACCGGCCTGGTGCGGGCGATGGTGGGTGGCACCGACTTCAAGGACAGCCAGTTCAATCGGGCAGCCCAGGCCCTGCGCTCGCCCGGCTCCACCTTCAAGTTGTTTGTTTATCTCACGGCCCTGCGGCAGGGGATGCTGCCGGAGCGGGTGTTCCGCGATTCGGCCCGCTGCTTCGCCGGCTACTGCCCCAAGAATTTCGGCAACCGCTACTTCGGTTCGGTGTCGATGGTGATGGCGCTGCAGAACTCGCTCAACACGGTGGCGGTGGGACTGCTTCAGGAGCTGGGCTTCGACAAGGTGATTGAAACGGCCAAGAACCTCGGCATCACCCGAGAGCTGGGGCGCTTCTACCCCCTAGCCCTCGGCGCTACCGAGCAAACCGTGGTGGACATGACCGCCGCCTACGCCGCCATCAATAACGGTGGTATCTACGTGAAACCAACACCGTTTGTGGAGATCCTCGGCCCCGATGGCGAGCTGCTTTGGAGCCGCCGGGTAGATGGCGATCAAGGGCGCCGGGCCGTCAGTAGCGACATTGCTGCCCTGATGCTGTGGATGCTGGAGCAGGCGGTGCGGTCGGGCACGGGCGGCGGCGCGGCCCTGCCAGACCGGCCGGTGGCCGGCAAAACGGGCACCTCAGAGGGGGGCCGCGACCTGTGGTTTATCGGCTCGATTCCCCAGCTCACCACTGGGGTGTGGCTGGGCTACGACGACAGCCGCACCACCAGGGACACCAGCGTGGTGGCCACCTACGCCTGGCGGGCCTTTATGGCACCGATCAGCAAGGACCTGCCAGTGCGCCAGTTTCCGCCCAAGCCGCAGCTAGAGGACACCTACCGGCGCGATAAGAAGCAAGCTGAGCGCCGCCGTGAACCGGCAGCCAGCACCGAAAGCTGGCGCGAGCCGGCACCCCAGCCGTTGGAGCTTGATCCCACCCCCAGTCTCAACGAGCAGCCCTACACACCAGACGCACCGGCCAGCCCTGCCGCGCCCCAGCCGCAAACACCAAGCCCCCCTGCTGCACCTAGCCCGGCGCCCGCCCCACCACCACCGCTGGAAGCCCCGCCACCCCCTGTGGTGGCGCCACCACCACCCCCTTAGGACTGCAACCGGGCGGCAAAAAAGCCGTCGCCACCACTGGCGGCTGGCCAGCGCTGCCAGCTCTGCTGCAGCTGCCAGCCGGGGTGGTCGGCAAGGAAGCCAGCGAGCAGCTGGCCATTTTCAGCCGGATGCACGGTGCAGGTGGCATACACGAGCTGACCGCCCGGCTTGAGCAGGGGCAGCAGGGATTCCAGCAGGGCCCGCTGCAGGGGCACCAACTCGGTGATCGATTCAGGGCTGATCCGCCAGCGGGCATCGGCGTGGCGGGCCAGGGTGCCGAGGCCCGAACAGGGGGCATCCAGCAGGATGCGATCAAACCAGCCGAGCCACTCAGGCTTCTCAGCCGCCAGGGCGGTGGCATCGGCGGCCAGGGTGTGGATGCACTGCAGGCCAAGGCGGGCGGCATTGACGCCCACCCGGCGCAGGCGCCCCTCGGAGCGATCCACGGCCCACACCTCACCCTCGTTGCCCATCAGCTCAGCGAGATGGGTGCTCTTGCCACCGGGGGCGGCGCAGGCATCGAGGATCCGCTCGCCGGGCTGGGGATCGAGCAGCAAACCCACCGCCTGGGCAGTGCGGTCTTGCACGCACCAGTGGCCCTCGGCGTAGCCGGGCAGGGCGCGCAACTCACCGCTGCGGCCCAGCAGCGTGAGGCCCCCGGGCAGATCCGGAAGGGGGGCCGCCTCGATCCCGGCGGCAGTGAAGGCCTCCAGCGCGGCAGCGGGGGTGGTGCGAAGCAGGTTGAGGCGTAGGTCGAGGGCGGGGGGTTGGTTGCAGGCAAGGCCGAAGGCCTCGGGATCAGGCCACTGCAACGCCAGCTCAGCGAGCCAGGCGGGCAGGGAATGGCGCAGGCCATAGCTGGCGGCGGGATCGCTGGGCAGGGGGCCCAGACCATGCCAGGGCTCAGGCCCGGCCTCCGCGCGCCGGCGCCCGCAGGCCCTAAGCAGGCCATTGGCCACCGGCGCCAGCCGGCCGAGTCCGCCCCGTTTCGCCAGCTCCACGGTGGTGCTCACCGCCGCAGAAGCCGGCACCCGGCTGCTGAACAGCAATTGGTAGAGACCCAGGTGCAGCAGCCAGCGCAACTTGGGCGGCTGGCGGGCGGCAGGAACCTTGCCGAGGGCATCGAGCCAGGCATCGAGCAGGCGCCGCTGGCGGATGGCGCCGTAGGCAAGTTCAGTGGCTAGGGCCCGGTCGGCACCTTCAAGGGGATGGCGCTGCAGCTCCCGCTCGAGCGCCACATCGGCGTAGGCGCCAGCGCCCACCGCCAACAACACCTGCCAGGCGAGCTGGCGCGGCGCCAGACCAATCGCGGGGGTTTCGGCTGGGGGGGCGAGTGCCAGGGAGTGGGGCGGCGATGGGCAAGGCTCCACAACTAGCGCGCAGGGGTGTGGCGGGAGGGGGGCGGTAGCGGGGAAGGTAGCGGGGAAGGCGGCTGGGGAGGTGGATGTTTTTTGCTAGTTAGCTAAGGAGAACTAATTGATAAACACACCTTCTCCATCCCCAGCTCCAGTTCCAGCCCGCCAACGGTGCTGGGCCAGGGGAAGCTGGCCGGCTGCATCTACGGGGATGCCTTCAGCGAGCAGCAGCTCACGCTGGATCCAGTCGCTGCCTTCACGGCTGGGGTTGAAGCTGATCTGGCCGCGGGCATTCACCACCCGCTGCCAGGGAATGGGCGACGGCAACGGCAGCCGCCGCAGGGCCCAGCCCACCTGGCGGGCGGCGCCCCACACCCCAACCAGCTCAGCGATCTGGCCGTAGGTGGCCAGCTGTCCGCAAGGGATCTGGGCAACGACGGCGTAAACCCGCTGATCAAACGTGGGGGCGGGAGCTTGCATCGAGCGCCGGGCGGGATGAAGCAAAGCTGGCTTGAGCTTGGGCGACCGAGTGTTGAACCCAGCCTAAAAACAAAAAAGTGACTGCCGAAGGTCGACTTGTCATGCAGTCGACTTGTCATTCGGGAGACTGGGCATTCGGGAGATGCCCGTGATTCCGCACCTCAACTAAGCCCGACGCCATGCCCCTGCTGCCCCGCCGCTTTGAGCGGCTCAAGGCCGTGCTCGATCGCCGCATGGGCGATCTCACCGTGGTGCTTGAGCACGTGGACAAGCCCCACAACCTCTCGGCGATCCTGCGCAGCTGCGATGCAGTAGGGGTGCTGGAGGCCCATGTAGTGAGCCTGGCGGGCCGCACGCCCACCTTCAATTGCACCTCTAAGGGCAGTGAAAAGTGGGTGCCGCTGCATCGCCATAGCGACGGCGCCAGCGTGGCCCTGCTGCGCCAACTCAAGGACCAGGGCTTTCGGCTCTATGGCACCCACCTGTCGGTGGAAGCGGTGGACTACCGCCAGTGCGACTTCACCGGCCCCAGCGCCCTAGTGCTGGGGGCGGAGAAGTGGGGTTTAAGCGCTGAAGCGGCGGCATTGGTAGATCAGCCGATCGTGATCCCGATGCACGGCATGGTGCAGTCACTGAATGTGAGCGTGGCCTGCGCCACGCTGCTATTTGAGGCGCTGCGTCAACGGCAGGCCGCCGGGGTGCTGCCACTCCACGGCGAAGGGGTGCCGGCCGGGCGCTACGACAACCTGCTGTTTGAGTGGGCCTATCCGGAGGTGGCTGCTTGGTGCCAGCGCGAAGGCCGCCCCTATCCAAGCCTTGATGCCGAAGGGGCCATCAGCGAAACCCTGCCCCGCACGATCAAGCTCAGGCACTGAAGCCCGGCTACTGATGCTGGGCTACTGATATCTGCGGGCACTGGGCAGCCACAGGGCCAAGCCGAGGGCCAGCAGCTCCAGGAAAATCTGGCGGCCGCCCAGCAGCACCACCGCCAGGGCAACGGCAGCGAGAAACTTCTGGAACAGGCTCCAAACGTCGTCGTCATTGGCGTTGCCGCTGCACCAAAGCGCCGTCGCTGCAGAGAGCAGAAGCAGATCCAACCACCAGGGCATGGCTATCCACAGGGTGACGGGACGTTCCCATTGTGGGGCGCCACTTGCAGGCCGTGTCCCCTAGCCCTGCAAGTTTGCAGATTCCGGCTTCGATCGGGGAGGTGGGCGAAAAGATGACGATCCTGGAGCCCAAGGCCGCGCGGCTCAGCGGCGAGCGGCAGATCAACGCCAAGCCCGGGAGCATCAAGAAACAAGCGAGCAAACGCCTAGATCCCGTGCAAAATGGCTAGCAAAACTCCATTTTGGCTGCGTATATGGCGGCAGTGCGGCGATTTTTGCAGCCACCTCCTGGCAGCTTCTTCCTTTTTGGCCCCCGCGGCACCGGCAAGTCGACCTGGCTGGCACAGGTGTTTCCCGAAGCCCTGCGGCTGGATCTGCTGGCACCGGATGTACTGAGGGCCTACCAGGCCCGGCCGGAGCGGCTGGCCGAATTAATCGCTGCCGCTGGCAAGACAGCGCACACGGTGGTGATCGACGAAATCCAGAAGGCCCCCCAGTTGCTCGACGTGGTGCATGCCCTGGTGGAGCAGCGGCGTGATCTGCGTTTTGTGCTCACCGGTTCAAGTGCTCGCAAGCTGCGCCACGGGGCTGCCAACCTGCTGGGCGGGCGGCTGGTGGCAGTGCACATGGGGCCCTTCATGGCTGCTGAGCTCGGCGAGGATTTTGATCTGATGCGGGCCCAGACCAACGGACTAGTGCCACTCGTGTGGCAGGCAGTGGACCCCCAGGCCACCCTGGCGGCCTATGCCTCGCTGTATCTGCAGGAAGAGGTGCAGGCAGAAGCCCTGGTGCGTCAGATCGGCGATTTCGCAAGGTTTTTAGAAGTGATCAGCTTTTCGCAGGGCTCATTACTAAACCTGGCAAACCTGGCCCGGGAAGCCGAGATACCCCGCAAAAGGGCTGAAAGCTATCTGGGAATTCTTGAGGATCTGTTGATCAGCTTTCGGCTGCCGGTGTTTCAACGGCGGGCCCAGCGGCAGCTGGTGCAGCACCAGAAGTTTTTCTGCTTCGATGCCGGAGTTTTTCGCTCCCTCAGGCCCCGCGGCCCGCTTGATGCACCGGAAGAGATTGGCGGCATCGCTCTGGAATCCCTGGTGGCACAGCACCTGCGGGCGCTCTGCCAGCTGCGGCCAGGAGGGGCCCAACTCAGCTTCTGGCGCACCCGATCTGGATTGGAGGTGGATTTCGTTGTGTATGGCCCAGACCTGTTTATGGCAATCGAGGTGAAACACAGCAGGCGCATCGATCGGAGCGACCTCAAGGCGCTGCGGGCCTTCGGCGAGGACTACCCGGAGGCAGAGCGCTTGCTGCTCTCCTTTTGCCCAGAACCGCTGCTGATCGATGGCATCCGCTGTGAACCGCTGGAAGCCTGGCTGAGGCAGCTGCGCCCCTGAAGGAGAAAGGCTTCTGCTCTGGGCTTCAGAATCTGGGCTTCAGGATCTGGACTTCAAGATCCAGTCCGCTGAGCGCTGCCACCGCTGAGCCAGGTCTCGAGCCCTTCACCTAAAAACGAAAGCCCCAGCACCAGCACAAACATGGCCAGGCCCGGGTAGAGGGCGGTCCACCAGATGCCGGTGGGCACGGCGGTGAGGGCCTGCTGCAGGTCGCCGCCCCATTCGGGGATGGTTTCGGGCAGGCCCAGACCCAGAAAGCCGAGGCCACCGAGCACCAGCACGGCATCGGCGGCGTTGAGGGTGAGCAGCACCGGCACCGAGGTGATCACATTGCGCAGCAAGTAGCGGCGCAGGATCCAGATCGGGCCGGCGCCAAGCGACTGGGCCGCCTCCACAAACAACTCGGCCTTCACCTGGGCGGTTTGGTTGCGCACCACTCGGAAGTATTGGGGGATGTAGACGACGCAAAGGGCGGCGGCGGCATTGGGCAGGCCCCGGCCCAGCAGGAAGGCCAGCACAACCGAGAGCAGCAGCACCGGCAGGGTGTAGAGGGTGTCCATCAGCAGCACCAGCACCCGATCCACCCAGCCGCCCAAGTAGCCACTCACCATGCCCAGCGGCACACCGATCAGCAGGGCGATCACCAGGGCCAGCAGCACCACCTGCAGGGCCACGCCACTGCCGGCAAGGGTGCGAACGCACACGTCGCGGCCCAAACGATCGGTGCCGCACCAGTGGCTCAGCGAGGGCTGGGCGTAGATCGGATTTTGCAAGCCGGCGTTGGGATCGGCCAGCCAGCCGGCATGCACCAGCAGCGGCGTGAGCAGGGCCACCAAGGCGTAGGCCACCACGATCACCAACCCCCAACGGGCCATGCGGGCCGAGAGGCTGGGGGCGCGGCGCAGCGATAGGAGCATGGCGCGACCTTACGCAGCTAGGCGGCGGGCGGCAACAGGCACAGATCCAATCCCTGGGGCTGAAAGCTGCGGAAATCGCGATCGAAGCTGATCAAACTCCAGCCGCCCGCAATGGCCACGGCAGCCAGATAGGCATCCATCCAGAGCTTGGGGGCCACCTGATCGACAGCGGCCAACCTGGCCCAGTGGGCCATCACCCCGGGCGGCTCCTCCACAAAGGCCACCTGCCGAAGCGCTAACCACTGCTCCAGTGCTGCCATGGCATCGGCATTGGTAGCTCGTTCCACACCGCACGAGCGAAACACTGCAGCCGTGCTGGCTAGTCGCAGAAAACTCTGCTGCGTGGCCCGACACCACAGCCAAGGGTCTGCGGGTGTGGCAGCCAAGAGCTCCTGGCGGGCGCGCTGATGACAGGGATGGCCTTCAAAGGTGGCGGCCAACCACACGTTGGTGTCAACCAGGGAAGCCGGCACGCTGCTGGTCCTCCGCCGCCAGGGTGGTGTGCTCGAGCTCCAGAAGCTCCTGCAGCGAGGGAATTTGCTGCGCCACAGCGGAATCGCGGCGGAACACCGGCAGGCCATCGGCCGCCAACTCAAGGGGACTGCCTGGCCGGGTTGCTGGCTTGGCACCCACCTGGCTCAATCCCTGGCGAATGAACTCGGCGACCAGGTCTTTAAAGGGGCGACCTTCATGCAGGGCGCGCTGCCTGGCCTGACGCAGCAGCGTGTCTGGCAAATCGATGGTGGTTTTCACGGTCGACGCCCTCAGCAGCCACAAAAGCCAGCTTACTGGCATGCCAGCAAGCATGCCCAGTTGACCATGCCCAGTTGACCATGCGAGCCGAAAGGCTTCCTTACCGAAAGGAGGCCTCCGCCCTAGGGTGGGATACCAAGGCCATTGGTGAGAGGGTGATGGAGGTCGCAACCTTTACGGCCAAGGGGCAAGTGACCGTACCCAAGGCGGTGCGTGAAGCCCTGGGGCTCCGGCAAGGGGATCAACTCAGCTGGGAGGTGGAGGATGGCTCGGTCCGCGTGCGGGCAATTGCTCCGCTCGACCTGGCCTACCTACGAAGCCTCGATGCCAGCCTTCAGGAGTGGAGCAGCCCAACGGATGAGGAAGCCTTCGCAGGGCTATGAAGCCGTTTGAACGTCATTCACTGGTTCTGGTGCCGTTCCCCTTCACGGATCGCGCCACCCAGAAGCGGCGCCCGGCGGTGGTGCTGTCTTCACCCGACTTCCAGCGCGCCTCAGGCCACGTGCTGCTGGCGATGGTGACGTCGGCCAAGCAATCCGCGTGGCCCCTGGATTGGACGATCCAGAACCACCAGGCCGCCGGCCTGCCCCAGCCCTGCCTGGTGCGCTTCAAGGTATTCACGCTGGATGAACGCCTGATCCTGAAGACCCTGGGACACCTGGCCCCGCCCGATCTCGATGGGGTCGCCGCCCAGCTGCACCAACTGGTGGACTGAGAACGACGCTGACGCTCGCGGCTAAGGTTGATGATTGATGCCTCACACCAGATGCGCACCACCCTGCGGCTGGATGACGACGTGCTCTCAGCAGCACGGGTGCTGGCTCGCGAACAGCGCCAACCCATCGGGAACGTGATCAGCGAATTGCTACGCCGCGCCCTAACCACCCCAGGGCCAGCAGATCCCGGCAGCCCGCCGCCGGAGCAGCGCAATGGGTTTCCGTTGCTGCCCCTGCAAACCAGCGGAGGCCCCGTGGATCTTGAGCTCGTCAACAGCCTGCGGGAGGACGGGGAGTGATCCCTGTTGCCCTGCTCGATGCCAATGTGCTGATTGCCTTGATCGACCCAAGGCATGTGCACCACGAGAGCTGCCACCGCTGGTTTTCCAGCCGGGGCGAAGCTCCCTGGGCCAGTTGTGTGATCACCCAGAACGCAGTCCTGCGCATCGTGGGACATCCCCGCTACCCGAATTCCCCGGGATCGCCGGCGGTGGTGAGCCGGATCCTGGAGGAGCTGGTTGGCCATCCGCAGCACCGGTTCTGGGCAGACGCCCCGAGCCTGCTGGGCCTTAGCCATGTCAACCCCCGGGCCCTGGTGGACTCGGGCCAGATCACCGACACCTATCTCCTAGCTCTGGCGGTGCAACAGGGAGGGGTGCTGGCCAGCCTCGACCAACGCCTCACCACCGTTGCCGTGGCAGGCGGGCAGGGCGCTCTCGAGCTGATTGGCACAGAAGCCGCAGGCTCCTAGCCACCAATCCTGCCAATCGTTCGATCCAATCGCAGCATTGGCAGGATTCAACGCCAGGATTGGCAGGCCTTGCCCCTGATTGAACTGACCAGCAGCTGGGCGCCCCCTAACCTCTGCCCATGCCCAGTGCCCGCCTACTGATCGTCGACGACGACCCGGAGCTGCGGGTCTTTCTGCGCACCGAGCTGGAGATCGAGGGCTACGCCTGCACGGAGGCGGCCAGCGGCCAGCAGGCGCTGATGCAGCTGCGGGAGAGCCGCTGGGACCTGCTGCTGCTCGATTGGACCCTACCGGATTTCAGCGGTGTGGAGATCTGCAGGCGCTTGCGGGGCAGCGACGACCAGACCCCGGTGCTGATGCTCACCGCCCGCGATGACGTGCGCGAACGAGTGGAGGCGCTCGATGCCGGCGCCGACGACTACCTCACCAAGCCCTTTTCGATCGAGGAGCTGCTGGCCCGAGTGCGGGCACGGCTGCGCAGCGCCAGCAAAGCCAGCAGCGAGCCTGAGACACTGCAATTGGCGGATCTGCAGCTCACCCCAGCCAGCCGGGAGGTGAGTCGGGGCGCCGAAAGCATCAGCCTCACCGGCCGGGAATTTGAGCTGTTGCACCTACTACTGCGCCAGCCCAATCAGGTGCATAGCCGCCAAGAGATCCTCAACGCGGTGTGGGGCGAGCAATGGGTTGGCGACGACAACGTGCTCGATGTGTATATCCGAGCGCTGCGCCGCAAGCTGGAGCGAGAAGACCGGCCAACCCTGATTCAGACCGTCCGCGGCGTGGGCTTCATGCTGAAGGAGGCTCCGCCAAAGGCTTGAGCAGCTCGCTCAGCCAATCAGATCCTGTGCCCAAGCCGGGAGTGGATCTTGGTGGCGCTGCTCAACGCCAGCGATGATCGTGGATACAGGCAAAAACGGATGATCGGCGGAGGAATTATCAACAAGCCGCACTTGATCGCAAAGGGGCAAGGAGACCTGGACATTGTTCAACAGACGGGGAATGCGGCTGATCACCTTTTCAGCCGGAACATGATGACCACCCTCTGAGATTCTCTGGGCGATCCGTGCCTGATTCAGGGAGGCGTTGTTGAGATGAATCAGCACCAAGATCACCTCGCAACCCAGTGCCTTGGCGCGGGCAACAAAATCGACCTTGGAAGGATGGGAATAGACCGTTTCAAAGCAGAAACTAAAACCCCTCAGCAGCAATAATTCGCGCTGCTGCTCAGCCAAGAGCGCCGCCTCAAGCCCATGGGCTTCCGGTGTATCCGGCGCGATGAGTTTGGCGAGGTTGTCGGCATTCACAAAGGGAAGACCCAGGGGCTCTAGGAACAGCCGATGAAAGGTGCTTTTGCCGGCGCCATTACCGCCCACCAGCAGCCATAGCTGTTTGCCAGAAACGACGCGCTCGCTCAACCCGGCTCCGGATCACAGGGAATGAAGATGCCGTTGCAAAAGCTGCCGGTACTGCGGCTGCCATCTGCTGCAATGCGCTCCAGCGCTCCGGGCTGAATTGCAGAAGCCTGGTAGCGGACGGCGGCATGACTCACCAAGTGGGGCAGCTCCCCGCTCTGCCTTGCCCTTTCAATGGCAGTGAATACCGCTTCTGGCGCCACGGGCTGAGCCACAACCGGCTCCACATGCAGCCGCGCCAGCCCAGCTTGCACATCCAGCAAGCTGTCGGGGTCAACAAAGCGAGAAACCTGCCGGCCGAGCGCTGCCCAGTATTCGATCTGCTCGGCGGCGCTGCGATGGTGCCGGGCACCTGCCTGGGTGGCGCTTTGCATCAGCTCCTCTTGCAGGCGCACCGGGGACGGGGATTTCGCCATGGCCCAGCTCACCCAAAGAACAATTTGGATCGTAGCAATCTGCTACGCGCTGACCACCGCCAAAGGCCTAGCCAGGGGTAGATGCAGCTGAAAATCAGCGCCGCCGCCGGGGGCATCAGCCACCTGCACCGAGCCACCCATCGCCTCCATCAAAAGCCGCACCACGGCCAGGCCGATGCCACTGCCGCGGTTGCTGGAATTAATGGAGGCGCTGCCGCGGGCGAAACGTTCAAAGATCGCCTCGCGCTCGCCAGCTTCCACACCGGGGCCTTGGTCACACACATGCAGCACCAGGGAATCGCCCTGCTGATCGGCAGCAAGGCTGACCGGCAGCGGCGTGGGGCTGTAGTGGAGGGCATTTTCGATCAGGGCGGCCAGGCACTCCTGCAGCCGCTCCGGATCCCCCATCGCCACTGGCAGCTCCGCCGCTGGCGTGTCTAGGTGCAAGCGCCAGCCGCTGCTGGATGCCAGCCGCTCATAGGCCTGCACTATGGCCTCATCTGCCAAGATCGGCTGCCGCCGCAACTGCAGGCGGCCGGAATCCTGGCGGGCCAGATCAAGCAGGTTGCTCACGAGGCTGCCCATGCGCATGGCCTCCTGCTGAATCAGCCGCAGCGAGGGCGCTGTGGTCTCAAGACCCGGCTGGCGCAGCAAGCGCTGGGCATGGCCGGAGATCAGGGTGATCGGCGTGCGCAGCTCATGGGCCACGCCATCTACAAAGGAACGCTGCCGCTCCCAGGAAACCGATAGGCGCTGCTGCAGGTCGTTGAAGGCAAGGGCGATGGGCTGCAGCTCCTCGGGCTGCTCGGCCACGGGGATCTGGTCGGAGGCCAACGGCGGCGCCTGGGTGGCGGAGAGCTGATTTGTGAATTCCTGCAGGGGCTGCACCAGGCCGCGCTGCAACACCAGCCGCAGCAGGCCACTGGTGAACAGGCTCGACACCCCCGCCGCCACCACCAGCAGCCAGAAGGCCAGGCGCTCCTGCTGCACTGAAGAAGTCACGTTTTGCTCCACCAACAGCTGCGCGCGACTGCCATCGGAGAGAGCGAGCGGCACCTGGCTCAACAGCCACTCCTGGCCGCCACGGCTCTCCAGCGCAGGCATCGCCGTTAGCCCTGAAGCACGACTTCCCCAAGGCTGCAGCAGCTGGAGGCGCCAGCCCGGCAGCAGGGCGGCCTCCAGCAGGGGCTGGAGCTGGCGGCGTTCGCTGGCCCGGCTACTGAGCTCAGCGGCGAGTTGCTCAGCCAGCTGGCGGTGGGCTGCGTTGCGGTGCAGGCCGGCCAACTGCTGGTTGAAAAGCAGCAGCAGGCTGTAGCCGGCCAGCACCGCGAGCAGCGATGTGCTCTGTAGCCAAAGCCGCAGGAGCGAAATCCGCACAGTCCAGCGGGGCATGGCACGCCATTCAGACAATCCTCAGATTCTGCTCAGTTTGCCTCTGTTGGCACGGCCGCAAAACAGCGCAATAGTTAAATCTGTAACCAGCAAACGAGCTTTTCCATGATCTCCAGCCTCCAATCCAAGCTTCTGACCCAACGCGCCCTATTCCAGCGGCTCCAGAGCTCCAAGAAGCGCAGCAAGCTGCAAGCCGGCTTCACGTTGATTGAGCTGCTGATTGTGGTAATTATCATTGGCGTCCTGACTTCGATAGCCCTGCCTGCTTTCCTAAACCAGCAGGACAAAGCAAAGATTAGTGCATCTAATGCAAATGCCTTGTCAGCAGCCCGTGCATGCGCAGCAGTGCTTGTGTCTGGTGTTGCAGCGGAAATAACCGCCTTCAACACCGAAACCACAGCGTCAAACGCAGCGACCGGAACGTGTGCCTCCGGCGTAGATAGCGTGTTCACTGCAGTTGCCATTGATGGCATCGCCACTGAAGCCGTAGCAACAGTTTTTGCCAACGGCTCAACAAGATTAACCACACCAGCAGCAAAATTATAAGCGCTGAATCAACCATCCTCTGCCTTGCCTTGATATTACTAAGCTAGTTCAATTTTTTCGAAAATTAATTTTCTAATCATACGCACTATCAATCAGCATTCTGTCGCATTCACGGCCTGCCTGCCGCCCCCTTCAGGCAGGCCTTTTCTTTGGGTCACCCACCGATTCCAGTACAAACAAATTTTTATCATCAGAAAACATCTCGAGCTTTAATGGTCAATTATCATTATTTAGCATTTAATAAGTCTCCGGCCAACAGGGAGCCGAGAAGCCTTGAGCTGTAAACTTCCCCGTTCAAATGCTAATAAATTCAACAGCGCGCCCGCAAACTTTCTGCCGTTAATACATTCCTCCTTTTTAGCGGCTTTGAAGTACAACTAAATCTTGAAATTACAGCCTTGGCAATGCTTAGCTCTCCAATGGGAGCAGTCTGATCGCCAAAAAATGGGGTTGCGGCTGCAGCTTTTACGATGTCGATGCAGCCAACAGAGCTGCCTAAGTCGCAAAGCAGCTATCCAACTTCGGGCAAATCAAGTTTTCCACCACTACCAATACCAATCCCAAATTCTCTGTATACCCTGAAACAAGACATCCCCCGATCCCCAGGGTGAAAGTCCCCCCCCGCCACCCCAACAGCGCGCCCCCAGAAGGAGGCTTCTCCCTCCCCCTGGTGTTGGTGGCCTCGCTGATGGTGCTGCTGGGCGGCCTGATGCTGGCCGATCGTGCCAGTGATGGCGTGATCAGTGCCGCCTTTCAGCGCGACAGCAGCGATGCGCGCGATGCGGCTGAAACTGGGGTCACCCGCATCGTGGGCGAGCTCAACCGGCCCCAAAACCGCGGCCTACTGGCAAAAAAACCAGCGATAACGACCCCGCCAGCTACCGCTGGACCGGGGCGGATGCAGCTGCATCGGTGAATCCCTGCCTAGGCGGCACAAGCGGCAGGCCCGATCTGGAAAGCAACGCCAGCCTCGGCTACGCCGCTAATGCCCCATACAACCGGGTGCTGCTGAATGCCAACGGCCAGGTGGTGACCAACCCCAGTCAGGCCACCAAGGCATATCAGCTGCTGTGGGTGAAACGCCAGCCCCTCGCAGGCGTTGACGGCAACCCCCTACTGCGCATATTTCAGCCCACGGGCCGAGGCAAGGTGGTGCTCGCAGTGGAGGGCTCGGCCCTGCGCAATGGCCAGACCCTCAGCAGTGTGCGCCTGGAAGAGGAGCTGCAACTCGTTCCCAAGTGCTGTGGCGTGCCCTTCGGGGGAGCCCACGGCAATGTGAACTACGGCCTAGACAGTGATGGGGCCAGCGTTTGCATCGCATCCAACTGGGGCTTTCTTGGCGGTGCCGCAGAGAACAACACTGGTTACATCAAGATCAATGGCATTACCACGATCGAAACAGGAGGAAGTAATTCAAAACCAGTGAATCCGCTGATTTGCATTGCCGACTCCACTCCCGATTGCGACTTCGATCCCACCTCCACTCCCTACACCTTGCAGGTGGCGGCAGTGGATCTAAATCCTGTGCCGCAAGTGCCCGCACCAGCCCCTACCGGCGTGGGAAGCATCGCCCGTGTTGGGGGCTCCCTATCTGCAGCAATCAAAGACACTCCCCTGGCCTTTGCAACTTGCCACAGCAGTGATGTAATCAACGCCGCAAACTTAAGCAGCACGATCGTGCCGAATTGCAAAGCCTCAGATACCAGCACCGTAGTGTTTAATGCCGCTGTAGACATGAGCAGCACTACCAACCACAACTACTGCAAAACCCATGACAGCGATGGCGATGGCAGAGAAGAATTGCACTGCGTGCTGGACACGCTTGATTACAGCACTTTCAACATAAAAGTGATCGGCACAGGTGTTCGCCCCCTACGGCTTTACTTCCCCAATTCAGGCACAGCAATTAGCAGCGGCGGCGGCAAAACACTGGAACATGCCGGGGGCGCGAAAATCACCGATCTATCCCTATTCGGCTGCCCCAGCTGCGGCACCCAGGTGGTTTCCCTGGCAGGTGGGGTCAGCAGTCTCAATCTGTTTGCCTGGTTTCCCCAAGGCACAGTGACAATCAGTGGTGGCTCTGGCTACAGCGGCGTGCTGTGGGCCAACCGAATCACCTCAAACGGCAGCGTCGCCTGGGTGGTGCCAGGCTCCGGGGTTGCCCAGGCCATGGGTCTCGCCGGCCACGGAGTACCGCCAGACAACGCCACCACCAGCGCTACCAATCCTCTGGTGTTCGACTGGGTGGCACGGGCGGTCGAAGGCTTCCGTTGGTACGGCAAATGATCCAATCCCATCGAGCTCAGCCACAACGCAACTCCGGCTTCAGCCTGGTGGAGTTGCTGGTGGCTGCTGTAGTGATGGCGATCGCCTCAATGGGCGGCACCTACCTGTTCAACCAGGCCACTAGCCAGGCCAGAGCCATCAGCCAAACCCTTGAACAGCAATTTGCGATCAGCAATGAATTAGCGGTGATCCGCGATCACAACGACCGCTACACCTGCGCAACTATCCCCTGCAGCGTGCAAACCGGCGGCAATCCGCCAAAACAGAACCAATACGTGCCCGCCAATCCTGACGACCCAGCTCACACGCCCACGTTTCGTCAGCTCTGCGCAGTTGGGCTAGCGGACAACCTGATTAGCGACATCAACAGCACCCCAAAGCTCACTAGCTCCGAGATCACCCGCCTTGCGAGTACTGATCTCAGCAGCACTGGCTCGCCCTCCTCCACACCACCTCAGCGCTACTTAGTGCGCTGGAGCAGCACCGATGGCCGCGTGCTGCGCCAGGTGCAGCTAATGCCCACCGTGGCGGCCTGGTGCCCATGAAGCGCCCCAATCCAGGCATCAGCCTCACGGAAGTGCTGGTGGTGGTGGCAATTCTGAGCGTGCTCTCAGGCCTAGTTATCGACGCAGGCATACGCGACTGGCGCCGAGAGCAGGTGAATGCCGTGGTGGTGGAGCTAGCCGGCTGGCTCGAATCGGTGCGCCGCGCTGCCCTAAAGGGCAGCAGCTGCCAAGTGACACTTTTCGATGGCACCCTGGCCGCTGGTGCCGTACTGGCCCAAGGAGCAGATGTGGGTGCAACCGATGCCGACTCTGTTGCCGCCGCCTCGCCAATCGCCAACAACTGCCGCAGCAGCCAGCCGCTTGTCATTCCCAGTCTCGGCACCAGCCAGCGCTTCCAGGTGGTAACCACCGCAGGCAGCTTTGTATTCACCCCGGCTGGCACCCTGTTTCCAGCGCCGGCAGCCAATGCGCCGATCGTGATTGAGGTGTCGCTGGCTGATGGCCAGGATCCGCAGCGCTGCGTGCAGCTAGAGGGCCTGATGGGCCTTATCCAGGTGGGCCGCCTCAACGCCGGCCACTGCGACACCGCCAGCGACCGCATCTGAGCAGAAGCCATGCCTATCCGCCGCCAACTCCGCACCGCAGGCATAACCCTGGTGGAGCTACTTGTGGTGCTGGCGATCGGCGGCGTGATCCTAAGCGGCGCCATCACCATGATGCTTACCCACATACGTACCAGCAGCCGGCTGACCGCCCTGCTACGCCTGCAGGACCAATGCGGCCGGGTGCAATTTCTAATTAACCACGAAATCCAGCAAGCTGAGCAAGCACGTACTGAGGGCAGCGCCCTAGTGCTTGATGTGCCAGGAATGACCGCACCGATTCGCTACGAAGTTATTAGTGGTGAGCTAATCCGCAACGGACCACCCATAAACGCCCAAGGACGATTGGTGGATTCCAGCGCCAGCGATGCCTTGGTGGTGCGAGGCGTAGTCGACTTTGATGTGGACACCAGCAATGCCCGTCAACCGACCTATCGAATCAGCGTGCAGGATTCAAACGGCGTTATCTATAAAACTGCTAGTCCCGACGGCGCCCAGTGCCGCGTGCGCTCGATCACGGAAGGTGTGTGAAAACCATGAACCAGTAGTGATTGTCCGACGACAATCTGGTTGAGGGGTCGCGCCAAACAGGTTGACCGCTCTGGAGGAGTTCAGCTGAATCCGGTTGCCATGCGCAGGGCACCGGGCCATGCCTGCTCCTCTCACCGTTCAACAGATT